>JAENWE010000219.1 GCA_016650185.1 Vicinamibacteria bacterium
ACGTCGGCGAGCCAGGACCGCATCGGTTTCGCGCACAGCGCACCGCACGTGCGACGGCAGCTTCGATCACGAACTTCTTGGTGGCTCCATTGAGGAGCTCCAGGGTTCGGGCTCTGATCTCCGGAAAAAGGGGGGCAGGGCGCCCATGAATCACGAAGCCGCTGCCACACGTCCGGCGCGTCCGCGAAATCACGAAAACAGGAACCCAAATTGACAAGCAGTAAGCCCGAAGAGCAGCGCATCGCACTCTTCATCGACTTTGAAAACATAGCCATCGGCGTACGCGACGCGCACTACCGGCGTTTCGACATCAACCTCGTCCTCGAGCGTCTGGTGGAAAAAGGCAAGATCCTCACCAAGCGCGCCTACGCGGACTGGGGCCGCTACGGCGAGTATCGACGGAGCTTCCATGAGGCCGCGGTGGAGTTGATCGAGGTTCCGCAGAAATCCGTGGGCGGCAAGAACTCTGCCGACATCCGCCTCGTGGTCGACGCCATGGACATGTCCTTCCAGAAGGAGCACATCGACTGCTTCTGCATCGCCTCGGGCGACTCCGACTTCTCGCCGCTGGTCAGTAAGCTGAAAGAGAACGACAAGTACGTCATCGGCCTGGGAGTCAAGAACTCCACGTCCGATCTCCTCATGGAAAACTGCGACGAGTTCATCTTCTATGAGGATCTTGTGCGTCGTCAGGAAAAGCCCGCGGTGGTGATTCCGAACATTCCCGAGAAGCTCCAGGAGGCGTTCTCGATCCTGGTCGACTCGGTCGTGGCCCTGCAGCTCGAGAACAAGGGCGCGCTTTGGGGCTCCATGGTCAAAGAGACCATGAAGCGCAAGAAACCGTCGTTCAACGAAACCTACTATGGCTTCCGGTCGTTCTCGAGCCTTCTCGAAGACGCGCAACGGCGCGGCGTCGTGACCTTACGTCGCGACCAGAAATCCGGCAGCTACATCGTCGAGGACCTCGGCGCCGCCGCTCGCGGCGACGGCGCGGGCGTGCCGCCTCGGCCGGTCGAGACGGATGCCGCCGGGCCGAGCGACAAGCCCGGCGATTCGGGTTCGAATGGCGCCCCGGGCACGGGGTCGAACGGACATTCGAACGGCCGTGGGGATCGCGAGCCAAGGCCTGAGCGTCGGCCCGCGCCGACCGCGCCACCGCTGGTTGCCGGTTCCACGGTGGCCGCCCCGGTTGTTCCCGCCTCGGCCGTCATACCCTTGGTTGCAGCGTCCATCATCGATGACGCCGCAATGGGCGCTGAAGGCGACGGGCCCGACAACGATGGACCGCGTCCTCGCCGTCGTCGTGGCGGACGCGGCCGCGGTCGCGGACGGGAAGGCCGCGAAGGAGGGGAGCGCGAACGACGTCCTGATCTGGAAGCGAGCGCGGAAGACCTCCCGCTTCCCCTGGACGAGGATTCGAACCCGTCCATCCCGACACCGCCCCAGGCCGCTGCCGCCTACGCCGAAGTGGTGGATCGAATGTCCCGAACCGAGGCCCCGGCGTTGTGGGCTCCCCCGGCGCCGGCGGGCAGCAAGGACGAGCCGAAGCTCAACGGCAGTTCGACCGATCGTGAATCAAGAAATGTCTGGGAGGAAAAGCACTCCACCGCGTCCGCGGCCCCTCTGATGGGAAGCGAAGACTCAAGGCGCGAAGAGCCGTCGCAGGGCGCGGTGAATCAGACTGATGCGAACGACAACGGCGCCGTTCTCTCCGCCCCCAAACCCGCAGGACCGAAGCCAACGCCGACGGTGACCCCGGTGGATCCCAGCAAGGCGTCGTTCTCGCTGCTGGGCTGGCTCAAGGGCGGCGGATAAGCCTCAGGTCAGACCCGCGTACAAGGCCTCGAACTCGCCGACCACTCGCTCGGCTCCGAACAGGGACCGCGCGCGATGCTGGGCCGCTTCGCCCATCTCGCGCCGACGTTCCTTGTCGCGAAGGATTTCGCAGCACCGCTCGGCCAAACCCTCGACATCGCCCACCGGAAGCAAATAGCCGCACTCCGCGTGCTTGACCACTTCGGGCAGACCGCCTGCGTCTGAACCCACCACCGGAATTCCCGCCGCGAGGGCGGCGAGAGCGGCGAAACCAAACGACTCATTGTCCGAAGGCAGCAGGAACACATCCGCCTCGGGCAACGCCTCGTAGCTCTCAACCCCGGAGAGGAACCGCACGGAGGACTCGATACCCAGAGTACGCGCGAGCTCGCGGGCGGACGCCCGCTCCGGACCATCGCCCACCAGGAGCAGATCGCATTCGACCTCGCGCACCATTCGGGCAAAGGCCTGCAGCACCACTTCGATGCGTTTGCCGGGCCGGAAGTTCGAAATGTGGAGGACTCCGGGCCGCGTCGATCCGGCGACCTTGAACGTGCGGGGAACTTTGTCGAGGAAATCTGGAATCACATGCAGCTCGCGCGGACCGAACTCCTGCAGCACCTCTCGCTTAAGGGCCTCGGACACGCAGGTCACGGCATGAGAGCTGTCGAGGCCATGACGCGCAAGTCCCCGGAAACACAGATCGGAAGCGATGAGGGTCAGCTCGACGCCGTGGAGCGTGGTCACCAGCTTGGGCGCGGTCGCGCCCAGAATTCGAAGAGCGAGACCGGCCGCGATCGCGTGAGGAATCGCGGCGTGAACGTGAAGGAGGTCCAGCTTCACCTCTTCGGCCACCGCGGCAATCTTGGCCGCAAGAGCCAGGTCGTGCATCGGCGGATCGGTGGCAGCGCAGGTCGATGGATCGATCACGTGCTCGCTCACCCCGTCTTCGGCGAGGTAGGGCGTGCCGGAGCGATGGCCGATGAAATGAACCTGGTGGCCGCGACGGGCCAGATTCCGCGAGAGCGAAGCCGCCACGGTCATCGAGGCGGTGCCGAGCGGCGGGGCGACCATTCCAATCTTCATATCGGCAACACCTGATGCCCCTTGGCCCACGGGTCCATTCTCTGTCGGATTTCGTCGACGATGGGCGGACCGTAACGGGCCAGGAGAGAGATCCAGGACACGCCGCGTTCCTGCAGCGAGCCTCCGGGGAAGATAAAATCGCGGGTGCGCCGCATACGGTCCGCGCGGGTCGCGTCCTGACGCTTCATGCTGCGCAGCGCCTTCTCCTGCAGACCTTCCACTTGATGAAGTGCGCGGCCGAGCGCCGACTGCGTGGCGCCCCTCAAAGTGGAGTCGAGACGGGCCAGAGCCTCTTCAACCCCCTGGAAACCGCCTTCAATGGCCCCTCGCGCGTCGGCGAAGGCCTTCTCGACTTCGGGGTTCGCCTCCCGGGCCGCGCGGGCCAGCAGGGTTTCGGTATCCGTCTGCAAGTCCTCGAAAGTCAGGGATTCCGCTTCCATGGCCCGGGCCGAAGCTGAGTCCACGAGGGAGAATGACGGACGCGGAAAAATCACCGGGCGGGGAATACCGAAGTGAGCGTACGAAGGACCGATCTGAGCGTGATACGCGACCTCGGCCGGTCCACCCACATAGGCGATGGTGGGCAGCAGGTAGTCCTGAACCAGCGGGCGAAGCATCACGCCCGGGCTGGCATCTGCGGGAGACGCCTCGATGCGGGCCAGCAGCTCGGCCGGCGTCATGATCTGGTTCCCGCCGCGGACCTCGACACCCTTCTCGCTGAGGCCGAGGGCCCGCCGCTTGCCGCCGGTCACCAGGAACAGATTCAGAAAGCCCGTCGCTCTCACCGGAACCTGCTGGTGG
>JAENWE010000220.1 GCA_016650185.1 Vicinamibacteria bacterium
CCCTCTCGAATCGCTTCTCCCTGGTGGTCAGCTGGGAGCAGCCCGGCGGCTTCGGCATTGACGTGAGAACAAGGATCACCCTCGACAAATGACTGGGCACCCTGCCCCCGCTCTCTGGTGGGTCCTTTCGGCTCTTGCCGTCGGCAGTCCGGCCCCAGTTCTTGCTCAGGGGAGCACGGTTTCGTCGATCGAGATCAGGGGTTCGAGCGATCCTTCGCTGGTTCGACATCTGAACGCCATGGTGGGTGAAGCGTTCGACCCCGAGGCCATTCGTTCCAGCGTGCTCCTGCTTTCCGCCATGGATCTTTTTGATGAAGTATCCGTGGAGCAGGAGATCGGGGTCGATGGAACCCTGCGCGTCGTCTTCAACGTCGCGGAAACCCCCCGCCTGGGCAACCTGCGTTTCGTCACTCGTTTCAGAGACGGCGATGAGGATGTCCCCCTCGACTCCGGGCTCGCGAAAGCCCTCAGCAGCGCCGCCGCACTCCGCCCGTCGGTCCCCTTCCGCGACAAGGCCCGCTTCGAAGCCTCGGCGCGGATGACCGAGTGGCTTCGGAGCAACGGTTATCCGCTGGCCACGATCGAAATGGAGATCCTCCCCGAAGAGGCTGTTTCCCCCCGCGACGGCTTCGTCCGGGATGTTCGGGTTCGCGTTATGGAGGCACGGGCGGAGAGACTGGCGTCATCCCGGATTGATGGATGGCCACCGAGTCTGACGCCCCCCCTCTCGCCCGCGAAGGCCAGCGAGGTTCTGACCCGAGCCACCGAGGAGGCATGGAAGGGAGACCTTCTCGACATTCTTCGAAAGAATGCCTACTACCGCGCAGAAGTGAAGACAGACAGCGTGAGAGGCGATCTTGTCTTTTTCGTCACTGCCGGTCTGCCCGTCGACCTTGATCTTGGGCCGCTGAACCCGAAGGATCAGCTGAAAGCAAAGGCCCGATTCGCCCAGGAAGGGCTGTCCCAGGACGCGATCGAAGAAACCATCTCGACCATCGAGTCCGACTATGTGAAACGCGGCTATCGCAACGTCGTGGTCGAATTTCAAGAGCAACGGATCGGTGAGCGAATGGCGGGATCGTTCGTGGTGCGCTCTGGTTCGGAGTGGGTTCTGGCCGTGGCGGAGTACCGGATCAATGGGGTGGTCTCGGCTCCTCCTTGGGGGGCCTTGGCGGTTGGAGAACCCTGGCTGGACGCCAACATCGATGCCGAGAAAGAGCGGTTACGGGCCGCGCTCGTACAGCAGGGCCACGCGGGCGCCCTGGTCTCCACGGAGGAATCGGGGGAGCCCGGAGGCGCCAGGGTCACGTTCAACCTGGTTCCCGGCGCCTTGACCACCGTGGAGTCGGTGGTGATCGAAGGCGCGCCCGCGCTCGACCGTCGAAGCCGCAGCGCAGTCACTGAGTTCTTGACCCGCGAGACCGCTCCCTTCCGAAGCGGCGATGTCGCTCGTGATCGTACGGCCCTGCTCACCTCACTCCGCGACGAAGGGTATGTCGACGTTCAAGTTGAAGCGACCGCGGACTATTCGGACGATCGAACCAGGGTGGCGGTGGTCTTTCACGTCACTCCCGGCCCGAGAGTGCGCGTGGGTCGGATCGTGGTCGTCGGCCTCAAAGACACGAGGGAGTCGGTGATTCTGCGCGAAAGCCGTGTGAAGGAAGGCGACTTCCTTTCGTATCAGAGGCTGCTTGACACCCAATCCGCTCTTTCGGCCACCGGGCTCTTCGCCAACGTACAGATCCGGGAACTTGCGGACAGCGGCGACAAACGAAATCTCATCATCGAAGTGACCGAGGGCATCCGCACCACCATCGTGCCGGGTCTGGGGCTCTCCGAGACGGAGAAGGTTCGGGCGAGCCTGGAGCTGACCAGGCTGAATATTTCGGGGCGGGGGCGGTCCGCGTCCTTGTTTCTACGTGGCTCGATCCGAGGATCGAGGGCTCTCGTGTCGTTGACCGAGCCGTATGCCTTTCGTCGCCGCCAGGCCGTCAATGTGCAACTCTACGCGGAGGACGATCGCTCACGCGACGCCTTCGATTTCCACCGCGTGGGCTTCCAGCCCCAGACTATTTTTCCCCTTCGCTCCGGCAACATCCTGGCCAAGTACACCTTCCAGAAGACCACGACCTCGAATGTGGCTCAGGATTGTGCCGAGGTCAATCGTGATTTGTGCGACGGTAAAGTTTCAGGCCCGTCGCTTGGCTTCATCCACGACACCAGGAATGACGCCATCGACCCCCGACGCGGTGGGCTCTTTTCCGTCGAGACCTTGTTGTCTCTGTCCAGTCTCGGGGGGGACTCGTTCCTCAAGACCTCCGCCTTTGCCGCGCGTTATGAAGAGGTGCGAGCCGGCTTCGTACTCGCCGGTTCGGCGCGGCTGGGGCTTTCCCGAGCCTTTGGCCCTTCTGCGGAACTGCCCCTGCCGGAACGGTTCTTTGCCGGAGGGTCCTCCTTGATGCGCGGATTCAAGACGGACGAGGTGGGTCCCGGGCAGTTCAACGAGGCAGGCGTGATCGTGCCGGAGGGTGGCAACGCTCTTGTCGCGGCGGCGCTGGAAGCCCGCCTGGACGTGACCAAGGCTTGGGGGTTTCAGATTTTTGCGGAGGTCGGTAACGTCTTCGCACGCGTCTCCGAGGTTCGACTTGGGAACCTTCGCCGGGTGGCGGGCGTGGGCCTTGGCTATCGGAGTCCGTTTGGTCCTCTACGTCTGGACTGGGGTTTTAAGCTCGACCGACGCCCGGAAGAAAGCCGTCATGAGTTGCACCTCGGAGTCGGCTATGCCTTCTAGCCGCCGCGCGACCTGGTCGATTCGTTCCTTTCTTCTCGCCCTCACGTTTGTCGCTCCGAGCGTCCGCGCCGGCACCCTCGTCGAGCGCACGGTGGCCTTCGTGAACAAGCGGCCCGTCCTTCTCTCCGACGTGGAACTCGCCAGGGCGCTCTTGAAACTTGACCCCGCCGAGGCCGTCGAACGCAGCATCGATGAGACCCTCATGTTCGAAGAGGCCTCCCGACTCGTGAACGACACCCCGACCGACGAAGTGGTGGCCTCCGCCATTCTGGTCCTGCAGGAAAAGGCCGGGCCCGTGTTCTCGGCGGCGGCCCTGCGGCGAAAAGCGCTCAGCCAGTTGGCTATTTCGAGCTACATCACCCAGCGACTAAAGCCCCTGGTGAGAGTCGAAGACGACGAGGTTCGCATAGTCTTCAACGAAAGGGTGGTGAGTGATCCGAGTCCCCCGGTCTTCAGCGACGTCGCTGCCGCCATTCGCGATTTGCTCGAAGCCAAGATCCTGGACGAGAAGATCGAGGAGTGGGTAAGAGGGTTACGCCTGCGCGCGGACATCAGGCGCCCGGTCGCCCGGAAATAGGAAGACTAGGACCCTCGGGTCCTCTCAGGGACGGAAGCGAAGCCGAAACAGATCGACGAACGCGGCCACGCCTCGACCGAAGCTGACCTTGGACTGTTCGTCGTTCCGCCAGGTCACCGCCACTTCCGAGATCTTCAAACCAGCTCTCCTCGCGAGCACCAGCGCTTCCACATCGAAAGCGAATCCATCGAGCCTTGAGTCACGGAACGCCGCCTCTGCCGCGGCCGCGGAGAACAACTTGAAGCCGCACTGGGTGTCTTTGATCCCGGGAAGATGAAGCCAACGGACAATGAGATTGAAGAACCGCCCCGAACTCTCCCGCAGGATCGACTGACGCTTCTCGAGGTTCGCGCCCAAAACGGCTCGAGAAGCGATGGCTATCTCCACGCCCTCCACGAGGGCGGCTTCGAGCGACTCCAATTCTTCGATCGGGGTCGACAGGTCGGCATCCGACATCAACCGCCACTCGCCCTGTGCGTTCAGCATCCCGTTTCGAACGGAGTATCCCTTGCCGCGATTCCCAGGGTTTCTAAGAACGCGGACCTCGGGCCCAGCCTTCTGCGCCACCTCCACGGTCCGGTCCGTGGATCCATCGTCCACCACCACGACTTCGAAAGTCCTCCTTCGGGCGCGGAGAAAAGACAAAATGACCGCGAGGGTTTCGGGAAGACGCCTCTCCTCGTTGAACGCAGGGATGACGACGGAGAGCCAAACGCTCACCGGAGTCCAGCCAGTCGGTCGTAGACGTTCGATGGAAGGTGGGTGAGACCAAGGCTCGCGCCCGCGGCTTCGATCTCGTTCCGAAAGATCGGCGGGACATTCGAGGCTCGGTTTTGGCGGGTCAGGATTCTCGTCTGCAAAGAAACGCGGTCCCGCGCCACATCGACCAGAAAGCCCGCGAGCCCTTCGGTCACCGCTTGCACGTTCCGTTCCGCCGCCGTTGCGGCCGCGAGGCGTTCCATGCGAAGCCGGGCGCTCTCATCGAGGAGAAGGAACTCCAGAATCGCGGCCAGATCCTTGCTCTCAGCCGGCCCGGGGCTCACTCGGGCTACCACCCCCTCAGGCAGATCCTCATCCGCAGTCGAACCTGACGATACGACCGAAGCCCGGCCCGCGGCGAGCGCTCGCATCAGGACACCGGAGGTTTCACCCCGACTGGGGAACCTCAGGGCCAGGACGACGTCCGCGGCCAGAAGCGCGTCGCCCAGAGTTTCAAGGTCC
>JAENWE010000221.1 GCA_016650185.1 Vicinamibacteria bacterium
GACGGCGCCCTCGTCGATCCACTTCTTGATCTGCGCAATCTGTTCCTTCGGCAGCGGCTCGCCCTCGGCGGGCATGAAATCGTCGTCCGTCTTCGGGAGAGAGATGCGGCGAACCAGCTCGCTCCTGGCCCCGTCTCCGGCGACGAGCGATGGGCCGCCCTTGCCGCCCTCGAGCGCAGCCTCGCGCGAGTCGAGGCGAAGCCTGGCCTTCTGCTTTTCCGGGCCGTGGCACTTGAGCGGCCGCAGCCGCCTCGGTTACGACGACGGCGAGACGCCCAATACACGGGTGATCGTCCGCCTGCGGTCCTGGTCGTTGGCGCGAAGCGCATCAACTCGAAGGACCCATCTAGAATGCCTTTGGAATGAAGCCGTCGGTCTACGTTGAAACCACAATTCCAAGCTACCTCACCGCTTGGCGGAGTCCGGAACTGGTTATGGCGGCCAACCAGGAGGCCACGCGGAGTTGGTGGGAGGTCTCTCGCCCGAGATATGAGCTCTTCATTTCGAGCATCGTGCTCCTGGAGGCGACCGGGGGAGATCCTGAGGCGGCCAAGCGGCGGGTTGCGGCCATTGACGGACTACCGGAGTTGGATGTGTCCGACGACGTCGAGGTGTTGGCGGGGCGGCTACTTGAAGGAGCGGCGCTCCCTGCGAGTGCCAAGACCGACGCGCTGCATATCGCGGTTGCGACCGTTCATGGCATCGACTTTTTATTGACCTGGAACTGCAAGCACATCGCGAACGCGGTGACGCGACCGAAGATCGAGGCCATCTGCAGAGCCTTTGGCTATGAACCGCCCGTTATCTGTACGCCGTTGGAACTGATGGAGGAATAGGACATGTGGCAAGACCCAATCGTGGAGGAGGTTCGTCGCATCAGGGACGAGCACGCGCGGAAGTTCAACTACGACCTGCATGCCATCTGCGAGGATTTCCGCCGGAAGCAGTTGTCGTCTGGTCGCAAGGTGGTGACTCGAAAACGGCGTCCACCCGTAGCCTACGTGTTGCCGGAGGCCGCCGAGCGTAGGTAAGAGAACTACAAGTCGGTATTGTTGCCGACGATGTTGAGGACCACGCGACCATACTTGAGGAGGCTCGCGTTCTCCAGGTGTCGCCCGTCCTCGAACTCGCCGCCCCAAACGACCAGCGTTTCGTCGAGCAGTCCGCGCCGCTTGAGATCGCGGATGAGTGCCGCCGATGCCTTGTCCATATTGGGGCAACGCTCGCGAAGGTTCTTCTCGATCTCCTTGTGGTCGTCCCACGGCTGCCCCGGCCCCTAGCAGCCTGTGGTGAAAGTCTGCCGGCCTTCGACGAACGATGCATCCCGTCTGGACTTCTTCGCTCAAGAGCCCGAATATTCCCGATATTCGGGCCTTTCGGCTCATCGCCATACGGGCGCCTCGCTCGTCTCGGGGCTGCGGCGGACTTTCACCACAGGCTGCTAGTGCACGACGACAAAGCGCACGCCGCTTTCGACGAGACGCCGCGCCGTATTCGTCGCGTATCGTCTCCGGCTCCTTCATCACGTCGAGCGTGTCCATGGCCGCAAACTGCATCTTGAACGCCGATTCCATCGACGCGATGCGCCCCTCCAGAAACGCATCCTGACCGAAGCTGTCCTGGTGTCTGCGGTTCAGCGCCTGCGCGAGATCGAGCTCTGGCGCGCTGCGCGTCGGTCTGGAGCTCGCTGTTCCGCAGGAAGCGGACCATCTTGTCGGGCGCCATCTCGAACGTATTGAGCGACGTGCCCTGGAACTCGGCCGGCAGGAACCCCGAGGTCGTGAAACCACCGCCGTCGGGTGCTAGCGCAGGCCGAATTCACTTCGGCCGGAGCGCGGGGGTTTTGGGGGCTGAGCACTTTGCGGCCCCCCAACTCAGAGATGAGGCTAGGAGTGCCCCAGGGCAGGCTGCGCGCTCTGCCCAAGCTTCTACCGCCCAGACTCCTAGCACCATGAATGCCGGCAGGTTCTTGTTCTCGGTGCCGAGCCCGTAGGAAATCCACGATCCCACTGAGGGGCGCGACAGGATCATGCTGC
>JAENWE010000222.1 GCA_016650185.1 Vicinamibacteria bacterium
CCCGGCTCGGCCTGGATTACGCCTTCTCGAAGACCGCCATGGCCTATTTGTCGGCCTCCCGCGGCTTCAAGAGCGGCGGCTTCAACGTCCGCGCCAACACCATCGCCGCACCCGGTTCGGATCAGCCGTTCGTTGACGAGGTGCTCGACGTCGTCGAGGTGGGAGTCAAGTCCGTGCTCGCCGACCACCGGCTGGTGCTCAACGCCGCCGCCTTCTACGGAAACTACAAGGACGTCCAGGTCAGCACCTTCACCACGGTGAACGGCGCGTTCTTCGGCCAATTCCTCAACGCCGGCAACGCCACCCTGAAGGGGGTGGAGGTGGAGTTCGACGCCTCCTCCGTCGGCTTCCACTGGTTTGGTTTTTCAGGGCAGGGGAGCTACCTCGGCGCCAAGCCCGATCCTCTGGACAACAACCACGACGGCTTCGTCGACACGCAGGTCATCACCAATGCTCCCAAGTACACGGGCTCGCTGCGCGCGACCGGCCGCGGCCTGGTCGCGCGCGGGCTCTTGGTCGCGAGTGTCGGTGTGGCCTATCGCGAGGACTCCACCCTGACCAACGAGGGGGGCCAGTATCCAGGCCGCCCGGGCACGCCCCTCCTTCCGATTTCTCAAAAGGCCTATAGCCTCTGGGATGCGTACATCAGCTGGCTCGCCCCCGGCGGCCATGTGCGCGTGGCCGTCAACGGCAAGAACCTGGCCGACAAGGAGTACCTGACCAACGGCTACAACATCCCCGCCCTCGGCATTCTGCAGGGATCTCAGGGCAATCCGCGCACGCTGACCGGGACCATCGAGTTGAAGTTCTAGATCGAAGGCGCCGCCCGATCCTGCCCGCTATCTCTCGTTCTTCACCACGCGTCCGCCCTTCATCACGAACTTCACCTGGCGCAACGCGGTGATGTCCTTCGTCGGGTCTCCGGTCACTGCGATGATGTCGGCTTCCATGCCTTCCGCGATCGAACCGATCTGTTCGTTCAAGCCCAGGGCTTCGGCGTTGAGCGACGTCGCCGAGATAATCGCGGCCATCGGCTTCTGGCCGCCTTCGTTGACGCGGCAGATGAGATCTTCAACGTTGCGACCGTGCGCTCCCGCTACCGCGTCCGTGCCCCAGACGACTTTCAGACCGGGCGTGGCCAGAGCGCGCTTGAATCCGTCGAGAGCCAGGGGGATTGCTGTCTCCATCGAAGCGAAGCCCTCGTCGTTGTAGTTCCCGATGCCCTGATACTTCGCTCGGTTCTCGAGGTAGTTGCGGAACACCAGGCCGCACTGGGGATCGTGATACGTCCCGCGCTTTGCCATCTCCCTCAGGACTTCGTCGGTCGCGAAAACACCGTGTTCGATCTGGGTGCATCCGGCCCGGGTGGCGGCCAGCACGGCCAAAGCACTGTGGGCATGCACCAGAACCCTCAGGCCCTCGGCCTTTCCCTCGCCACACACCGCCTCGAGCTGCGTGTCGGTCATGGTCTGGGCGCCGCCTTCGCGGATGCTCTTCGAGGCGAAAACCTTGATGACATCGGCGCCCTCCGCCCTGCGCGTTCGGACCAGGGCACGCAGTTCCTCGGGCGTGCCTGACCGCTCGTTCAGCGGTTCGAGCGACGTCAGCATGCGCGGGCCTACGATCACGCCCCGGTTGATGGCGTCCCGCAGTTCCTTGTCTTCCGGCGAGCCGAGGCTCTGCACCGCGGTGACGCCGCTCATCAACGTGGTGTAGGCGTTCCCGGCCGCGGCCAGCATCCCTTCGGTCTCGGTGTCGCTATCGTTCCCGGTGTGGAGGCGTCCCTTGGAGTTGAAGTACCAGGCCAGGTGCGCGTGGGCGTCGATGAGGCCGGGGAGAATGGTGGCCGGGCCGAGGTCATAGGTGGCGGGGCCTTTGGCATCGGGTTCGATCTTCGTGATCTTCGAGCCCACCACGGTAATGCGCGCGTTGCTGAGCGTAAGTGAAGCAAGGGCAGTTTGCCACTCAATTCCCACGACCGCGGGCGGTGGTGAGCGCGCGGGGGGGCACTTCGCCGGCCCGTAGGCGCGCCGGGGCGTTGCCTCGGCGACGCGTCCGGAGCGCCAAAACCTCGCGGTGCCCAAGGCTCCGCCCCCGCGCTGGAACCCGCGTTTCCGCTTCCGCTCGTTACGCTGCCTCGTCGCCCTTGCCGTGGTCTCCGCCAGGGCTATCGTCACCCAGCGCCTGCCGCCGGAGCACTTGGCTCTTCCAGTAGGGCGGGCCGCGACCCGGCGCGCGGCTCGGCACATCGGTCAGC
>JAENWE010000223.1 GCA_016650185.1 Vicinamibacteria bacterium
AGAGAACTCCTGAGGTGGCGTCCCGCGACATCCACGGCCTCGATCCTCCCTGGGGGGAATTCCGCCATGTCGGCCGCGCGTCGCGCAAGGTGGACGGTCTGGCCAAGGCCACGGGCGCCGCGGTCTACACCGACGACATCTCTCTTCCCGGCATGCTGCATGCGAAGCTGCTGCGCAGCCCTCACGCTCACGCCCGGATCCGCGCCATCGATGCGGAGCGGGCCCGACAGCTCACGGGCGTGCTCGGCGTGATCACGGGCGAGGACCTGCCGGTCAGGTACGGCATCCTTCCCTGGACGCAGGACGAGACCGCGCTGGCGGTGGGGAAGGTGCGGCACGTGGGCGAGGCGGTGGCCGCGGTGGCGGCGGTCGATGAGGACACCGCCAACGCAGCGCTCAAGCTCATTCAGGTCGAGTACGAGCCGCTGCACCCCTACATCGACCCGTTCGAGAGCCTGACCCGGAACGATCCGCCCATTCACGAGCAGCACAAGACCGGCAATGTTTCGAAGCATGTCTTCCTCTCCTTTGGCGAGGTGGACGCGGCTCTTTCCCAGGCCGAGGCGGTGGTGGAGGGCGATTACTTTTTCCACGGCACGACTCATGCCGCCATTGAGCCGCACTGCGCCGTTGCCCGATATGGCGCCGAGGGCCTGTTGACCCTATGGTCGTCCACCCAGATCACCCACTACGTGCACCGCGCCCTGGCTCATGTGCTGGGTTTGCCCGCGCATCGCATCCGCGTGATTCAGCCGTGTCTGGGGGGAGCGTTTGGCGGCAAGTCCGACCCGTTCAGCCTCGAGTTCGTGACCGCGAAGCTCGCCATGCTCACCGGCCGGCCGGTCAAGTTGCTCTACACGCGCGAAGAGGTGTTCTACACGCATCGGGGACGTCATCCGATGCACATGCACTACAAGACCGGGGCCACCCGCGATGGAAGGCTGACCGCGGTGGACGCGAAGATACTGATCGACGGGGGCGCCTATAGCTCCTTCGGCCTGGTCACGACGTATTACGCCGGGCAGTTGCTGACCGGCCCCTACGATTTTCCGACCTATCGGTTCGACAGCACGCGGGTGTTCACCAACAAGCCGGCCTGCGGTCCCAAACGGGGCCACGGCTCGGTGCAGCCGCGCTTCGCTTTCGAGGTGCAGCTCGACGAACTGGCCGAAGCGTTGACGATCGATCCGATCGAAATCAGGCGGCGCAATCTGATCGCCGCCTCCACGAAGACGGTGAACGGTCAACGCATCACGTCGAACGGTGTGGCTCAGTGCCTCGACTTCGTGGAGAGGGCCAGTGGCTGGACTTCGAGGCGGGGCCGATTGGGCCATGGCCGAGGGTTGGGCGTGGCCGCCTCCATGTACATCTCGGGCACGAATTATCCGATCTATCCAAACCCGATGCCCCAGGCCGCGGTCCAGTTGAAGGTCGATCGCTCCGGCCTGGTTACGGTGTTCAGTGGCGCGAACGACATCGGCCAGGGCTCGAACTCGGTAGCCCAGTACCTGGTGGCCGAGGAACTGGGCCTCGCTCTCGATCAGGTGCGGGTGGTCTCGGCCGACACCGACTTGTGTCCGGTGGATCTTGGCGCCTACTCCAGCCGTGAAACCTTCATGGTGGGCAACGCCCTCATCGACGCCTGCCGCAAGCTGCGCCCGCAATTGGTACAGGCGGTGGCGGAGAAGTGGCAGGTCGAGGCGGCCCGCGTCCGCTTCGTGGACGGCGTGGTCATGGATCTCGGTGATGGATCCCGCTCGATGAGCGCGGCGGAAGCTTTCTGCCTCGCCGAAGAACGATTCGACACCCTGGGCGCGACGGGCGCCTACAACACACCCACCCTGGGCGGCGACTATCGCGGCGGCAGCATCGGGGCGTCCCCGGCGTACTCTTTCACCGCGCACGTGGCCGAGGTCTCGGTGGATGTCGAAACCGGTCGCATCACCTGCGACAACATATGGATCGCGCACGACTGCGGGCGAGCCCTGAACCCCATGCTGGTGGCGGGCCAGATGGAGGGCTCGGCCTACATGGGCGCCGCCGAGGCCTTGATGGAGGACCACGATGTGCACCCTTCCGGCTTGCACAAAGGCCCTTCGTTGCTCGACTATCGCATTCCAACTTCTGTTGATACGCCGGCGCTCCACGCCTTGATCGTGGAGAGCCTGGATCCTGAAGGTCCTTACGGGGCCAAAGAGGCCGGCGAAGGACCGCTGCACCCCTCGATTCCTGCCATCTCGAACGCCGTATTCGACGCAGTGGGCATTCGCCTTCGCCACCTGCCGTTCACTCCCGGTCGGGTTCTAGCCGCCCTGCGCGCACACGAGCGCGCCGCGTCCCCGATCGACTCGGCCCAGGTCGGAGCCTTTCGCTAGTGCCCTGCCTCTTAAGTACGTGGCACATGCGAGTGTCGAGGCGCCCGGAGCGCAAGGCGCCGTGGAGGCATCTCCAGCCTATGCAACGACGAGCAACGCAGCGATCCGGGATGAATCGGCGCTCCCATGTGACGCGTACTTACGAGGCCGGACACTAGTGCTGCGATTGCCTCGCTTCGAGCTTCGCCAGCCCACGTCGGTCGCCGAGGCTGCTGGACTGCTGGCCGACCTCGGTTCCAAGGCGGTAGTGCTGGCCGGAGGGACCGACCTCCTCCCAAACATGAAGCACGAGCTGTTCACGCCGGCGGTGGTGGTCTCACTCGGGCGCATCGAGGCCTTGCGCGGCATTCGGGTGGACGCCGATGGTTCCATGGTCATCGGGAGCATGACCACGATCGCGGACGTGGCCCAATCGCAGGTCGTGGCCGAGCGGGCGCCCTGCCTCTCCCAGGCCGCGAGTTTGATCGCCGGGCCGCAACTGCGCCGCGCGGGAACCATTGGCGGCAACGTACTGCTCGACACTCGGTGTCAGTACTACAACCAGAGTCACTTCTGGCGCACGGCCCTGGGCTTCTGCCTCAAGAAGGATGGCACGGCCTGCCACGTGGTGGCGGGCGGCTCGCGCTGCGTCGCCGCCTCCGCTGCCGACACCGCTCCCGCCTTGATGACCTTGGGCGCCACTCTGGAACTGGAGCGCGCCGGCGCTCAGCGCGCGGTCGCCCTCGAGGACTTTTGGGTGTCGGACGGCCTCGTGAACCGGCGGATGCTTCCCGGCGAGATCCTCGTCTCGATCCGGATTCCGCCTACCCCGCCCGGGCATCGCGGCGCCTACGGCAAGCTGCGCGAGCGAGGCTCGATCGATTTTCCGCTTCTCGGCGTAGCCGTGCGCCTCGATCTCGATACCTCTGGCCTCATCGAGCGCGCTGAACTCGTGCTCACCGCACTCGCCGCCCGACCCCGTCGCTTGAGCGAGGTCGCGAGTCTCCTCGGCGTTCGGCCGGGCACCCACGAGTTCGACCGGACCGTGAAGGAAGTGGCCGAGACCGCCTCTCGCCGCTGCCGCACACTGTCCAATCTCTCGGGCGACACCGCCTGGCGTCAGGATATGATCCCGGTGTACGTAAGGCGCACGCTGCATGCGGCGATCGCAGGCAGCGGTCCGGTGCACCACTTGTAGACGGTCTCACCCGTTTGGGGCGCGGCTCCGGCCCGGCGCGAACGTGGGTGAAGGCCGGCTCTTGGGTGGCCTTCCCGGAGCGCCTTTTGGCGACGGAGGCCGTACCATGGCCGAGCGCAACGGCGTCAACCAATACATCTACGACTGGAACATCGCCGGCACGGGTTACCCGCCCCGTGCGACCGCCGTGGAGTTCAACGACGAGACTCTGCGCGACGGACTGCAGTCACCCTCGGTGCGTGACCCGCCCATCGGAAAGAAGATCGAACTCCTTCATTCCATGGGGCAGTTGGGCATCCGCGCCGCCGACCTCGGCCTGCCCGGCGCGGGGCCGCGCGCCCGCGCCGACATCGTGGAGTTGTGCCGCGAAATCCAGCGCTCGAATCTCCCGATTGTTCCGAACTGCGCCGTGCGCACCACCACGTCGGACGTGACCGCGCTGATCGAGATCGCCGATCTGGTGGGCATGCCGATCGAAGCCTGCACTTTCATCGGCAGCTCGCCGATCCGCCAGTACGCGGAGGAATGGTCGCTCGACCACATGCTGAAGCTGAGCGAGGACGCGGTGGCGCTGGCCGTGGCCCACGGACTGCCCGTGACCTTCGTGACCGAAGACACCACCCGCGCCACCCCGGACACCATCCGCCGCCTGTACAAGGCCGCGATCGAGGCCGGAGCGCGGCGTGTGTGCATCACCGACACGGTCGGCCACATCACGCCTCGGGGCGTGCGCAACCTCATCCCTTACATCCGGCAGCTCATCCAGGAGACCGGCGAGGACATCGGGATCGACTGGCACGGTCACAACGATCGCGGTCTGGCCGTGATCAACACCATCACCGCCATCACCTCGGGGGCCGACCGCGTTCACGCGACCGCGCTCGGAGTGGGCGAGCGGGTGGGAAACTGTTCGATGGATCAACTGCTGGTGAATCTCAGGCTGATGGGTTACATCGACTCCGATCTCTCGCCGCTGCGGAAGTACGTCGATACCGCGAGCGAAGCGACCGGCGTGCCCATTCCGGCCAACTACCCCGTCTTTGGCGCCGACGCCTTCCGTACCGCCACCGGCGTGCACGCCGCCGCCATCATCAAGGCGAAGAAGAAGGACGATGGGTGGCTGGCCGATCGTATCTATTCGGGCGTTCCGGCGGCCATGGTGGGTATGCGCCAGAGGATTGAGGTTGGCTTCATGTCCGGCGTGTCGAACGTCGTGTATTGGCTCATCGAGCACGGGATCGAGCCGGAGGAGGATGTCGTCGCCGAAGTTTTCCGGGCCGCCAAGGAAGGCGACCGCGTGATGACCGATGATGAAGTCGAGCAGATCGCGCGGTTGGTGATGAGCTCACGCGCCCTCGGCCCGCCGACACCGTCGACGCCTGGAAACCGGAAATGAAAACCTCCTGATGCCCGGCCCCTCCATCCGCCGCACTCCCGGCAAGCGCATCCTCTTTCTCACCAAGGATCCCGAGACCGTGCGTCGCCAACTCCGCGGGGAATTGGATCTCCAGATGAAGGATGTCGGAGTCGACGACCTCATGGACGACATCAACACCGATGCCATGGCGCCGGCCTGGGCCTGTTTCGACTATCGGCCTCAAGCGCTCGCGCGCAGCGCGTATGCGGGTATCACCGTGAACGGAGAGCGGCTCTTCTGGGACAACGCCCTCATCGACGGCAACTTCGAGATCATCGTTTCAGGAAAGCGAAAGGGCGTGGGCTCGTCTCGTGAGACCGCGGTGCAGGCCGAGAAGTACGCGGGCATTCGCATCGCCATCGCCGACGGCTTCGCGCCGATCCACGCGCGAAACAACATCAACTCGGGCGTCTTGATGGCGGGACACGACATCCTCCTCAAGCTCCAGGCGGGTGAGGACGTTCCGCTCGAAGCCTTCATGGCCGGGCGCGATCCGGTGACGCGGCTCATCATCGAGGCGGGCGGCCTCTTCGCCTTCACTCGCGCGGTGGCGAACGGCGAGGCGCAACTGCCCGTGCCGATCACGCCCTCGCGCCCCATGACCATCGCCGAGAAGATTCTGCTCTCGCACATGGCCACCGAGGCGAAGCCCTTGGCCCTGAAGCCCGGAGACGCGGTAGCAGTGAACGTCGATGGCGGTTTTTCGCACGACTTCACCTCGGCCCAGGTTCACTACTTCCTCACCGAGGAATACGGCGAGGGCTATAAGCTCAAGAACCCGTCGAAGTTCGCGGTCTTCGAAGATCACATGCTGTACGCGCAGGACATGCCGTCCCTTGCGAAGTTCCGGCCGAAACTCATCGAGCAGAGCGAGCGGCAGCGCGCGTTCCAGGAGGCCACCGGGGTGCGCGCGTTTCTTGCCAAAGACGGTGTTTCTCCAGGCATCTGCCACACCGTGGCCCGCGAGAAGATGATCGAGCCGGGGGACTTCATTCAAGCCACCGACTCCCACACCTGCATGGGCGGATCGCTGAATTCGCTGGCTTATGGCGTGGGCGCCACCGAATACGCGGCCCTCGTGTTTTCGGGGATCACCTTCACGGAAACCCCCGGCTCCATTCGCTTCGAGCTCAAGGGCGCGCTTCGTCCGGGCGTCACCGCCAAGGACGTGATGCTCTTCATCTTGAAGGACTACGCGAAGCCGGGGAAGACGCTCGATCTCGTGATGGAGTTCGGCGGCCCCGGGCTCACCGCACTCTCGCCCGACGAGCGTGCGACCATGGCCAATATGGCGACGGAGTGCACGGCGAAGGCGGGCGTCTTCGAAGGCGACCAGACGATGATCGACTGGATCGTGGCCCATCGGCCCGGCGTGGATGGGAATCGGTTGCGGAAGCAGATGGTTGCGCCCGACCGAGGCGCCGAGTACGTGGGGGGCGTCCACACCATCGACTTGTCGGCGATCGAGCCGATGGTCGCGACCCCCGGCGATGCCGCGAAGGGGATTCCGTCCGATCCCACCAACGGCGCGCTGATCTCGGAAATCGGCGATGTGCGCATCGACATCGCGTACGGAGGCTCGTGCACGGCAGGCAAGGAGGAAGACCTGGACATGTACGCCCGGGTGATGACTGAGGCTCTGGCCGCGGGGAAGCGGGTGGATCCGGCGGTGAACTTCTTCATCCAGTTCGGTTCCGAGTCGGTCGAGGCCTACGCGACCGCGAAGGGCTACCTCGAAGTTTTCGCGAAGACGGGAGTGACGGTGATCAAGCCCGGCTGCGGCGCCTGCATCGGCTGCGGCCCGGGAATCTCGGAATCCAAGTCGCAGGTGACGGTCTCGGCGATCAATCGCAACTACCAGAATCGCTCCGGCCCCGGTGCTTTGTACCTCGCCTCCCCGTTGACGGTGGCTGCGTCCGCGGTCATGGGGAAGATCGTGGCGTACGATCCGGATATGTTCGTATCGCCGAAACGGTTTTGATTGCCCGGGGGTTAACCCGCGATTCCGGCGATCCAGCGGGGGGCGCCGGACGTGAATCCGCGACCGAACGACTGAAGCACACGACGGGCTCCTGAAAGGGGGTCGATGACGACGATGTCGGTGCCGCCAGTAGCCAGGTTGGACTCCGCAAAGACCACACCCTCTTTGCTCCAGTCCGGGTTCGAGCGGAACTGCGGGCCGCTGACGATCAGGCGGGGCACGCCGCCCGAGGCGGGAACGGTCAGGATGTCCCAGGCGCCGCCCGCGACGGCGTTCGAGGTCAGGCGGCGGAAAACGACGTTCGCTCCGTCGGGTGAGTAGTCGGGGCCGGCATCCGAGCCCACCAGATAGAGAGTCCCGGCGAGAGCCTCACCGGTCACGCCACCGACGGTCAGCCGTCCCTGAGTGGGATTCGATGGGAAGACCCAGATCTCGCTCTTTCCGGCGCCGACGCCCTCGATCCTCTCGTACACGACCTTCGTGATGGCCGGATCGAGTCGGGCGCCCCGCTCGCGGACCGTGGGGGTGCTGAGGAGGGGTTGATTGTTCTGGGCGTTTGCGTCGATCTGGTAGAGGTCATCCGGCCCCCCGGTGGGTGAGGAGGTGTGGATGAGGAAACTTCCGTCCGATGCCCAATCCACGCTGCTGTTCGACCACCCGCCCGGAAGGAATGACCCTTCGACCTGCCGAGCCAGGTCGACCAGCAGCAAGCTCACCTGGTCGAGATCGTTGAGACGGTCATCTCCATTGGTGTCGGCGACGACCCGTCGCAGGGCAATGCGCGTGCGGTCCAGCGACGGAGCGGCGCTCAGGGCCTGGCAGCCCAAACAGAACGTGAGCCGCGTAGCCTGCGAGGCTCCGCCCACGGAGAAGAGCTCAAAGACGCCTCCCGGGACGGGCGCCCAAGCGTCCGAGGCGACGAACACGGTGTCAGCGGCAGCGGGCACGGAGGTGCTGACGAAAGTCGGGGTGGTGGTGGCGGGGATGCCCGCGGTGCAGCCGGAAGACACCGCCGCGGCCAGGGAAACCAGGATGAGAGCGCGGGAAGCGAAAATCGAGTTCATGTTCGGATGCACGCTACGCCCGATATCTCTAAAGGGTCAAGCGCACGCAAGGTAGAATGAGGGTTGAAAACTGAAGGAGGATCAGCCATCAAAACCACCAAAGACGTCTTCATCATGGGCGGCGCACGGACAGCCATGGCCGAGTATGTCGGCCATTTCAAGGACATCAACGCGAACGCCCTGGGCGCTCACGCGATCAAGGCGGCGTTGGATCGGTCGGGCGTTCCCGCGGCCGAGGTGGAACAGGTTGTGATGGGCAACGCCATGCAGACCTCGGCGGATGCGATGTACGGCGCCCGCCACTCGGCCCTCAGGGCCGGGCTGCCCATTGAGACTCCCGCTCTCACCGTCAATCGCCTCTGCGGATCGGGCATTCAGTCGGTCATCTCCGCGTCACAACTCATGCTCCTGGGCGAGGCCGAGGTGACGGTGGCCGGCGGCATGGAGAATATGACCCAGGCCCCGCACGTCATCCGCGGCGCGCGAGATGGTTTCAAGCTGGGTCAGGGCGCTTTAGAGGACAGCCTCATGGTGGCGCTGCTCGATTCGCACTGCGGTCTCTACATGGCCCAGACCGCGGAGAAGCTGGCCGCCAAGTACGGCGTCGACCGCAAAGCCATGGATGAGTTCTCGCTGCGCTCCCAGCAGGCCGCCGCGGCGGCCAAGGCCAAGGGCGTGTTCGACGAGGAAATCATCCCGGTCGAGGTGAAGAAGGGCAAGAACGTCGTGTCCGTCAAGGACGACGACCACATGCGTGGCGACACCACCATGGAGATCCTGAGCGGCCTTCGTCCCGCCTTTGGCAAAGACGGCATGGTCACCGCCGGAAACGCGAGCGGCATTGTGGATGGAGCGGCTGCGCTGGTCCTGTCCACCTCCAAGTCGCGGGGCCACGGCAAGCCTCTGGCCCGGGTGGTTTCCTGGGCGGTGGCGGGGGTTCCTCCCGAGATCATGGGCATCGGCCCGGCTCCCGCGTCCCGGAAAGCGCTTGAGGATGCCGGGCTGAAACTCGAAGACATCGACCTCATCGAAGTGAACGAAGCCTTCGCCGGCCAGTACCTCGCGGTGGAGAAAGAGCTTGGCCTCGATCGCAACAAAGTCAATGTGAACGGCGGAGCGATCGCCCTCGGCCATCCGCTGGGAGCCTCGGGCACCCGCATCCTCCTGAGCGTCGCTCTTGAACTGCGCCGTCGCAAGGGCCGTTACGGCCTCGCCACCGCGTGCATCGGCGGCGGTCAGGGGATTGCCATGATCATAGAAAGTGTGAACGCATGAAGACAGTGGGAGTTGTGGG
>JAENWE010000224.1 GCA_016650185.1 Vicinamibacteria bacterium
CGAGATCGCCGCCCACATGCGCGACATGGAGAAGGGTGCCTACATCGACCGCTATCGACGCATTCTGGCCGAAGAGAATCCAACGCTCCCCGACCTGGACGGCGACCTCATCGCGTTGCGTGACGACTACCGCAGCATGAAGGTCACCGACCTTCTGCGTGATTTCCTCAGGCTGAGGAAGGAATGCCTGAAACTCCTGAAGTCGCTGAAGAATGCTCAGTGGGAGCGCACGGGAACCCATGAAACCGCCGGCCTGTTGTCGATGACCGATCTCCTTCGCCGCCAGGCCATCGGTAACGATGTGGCGCACCTGGGTCAGATCGAAGGAATCAAGAAACGGGCGGCCACGTTTGAGGCGCTCGAGACCGGGCCGAAGAAACTCAGCGACCTCACGAAGAAGCTCGACGACGCCGTCCTTCGTCGAAAGCCCGCGCCCGAGAAATGGTCGGCTATGGAGGTGGCCTGCCATCTGCGCGATGTCGAGCGGCTGTGGGCCGATCGCATCGTCAAAGCCGCGTTTTCGGACACGCCGGCGTTCTACATGCTTGACGTAGACGCGCTCGCCGCGAAGAACAGCTACAACACTCAGGATCTTGCGGCGGCCATCAAGGAATTCGCCCGCCTGCGCGAGGACAATCTGCGCCTCCTGCGGGCCCTGCCTCCCAGTCAGTGGAAGAGAACGGGCGTCCACCCCAAACGCGGCGAGATCAGCATCGAACGGGTAGTCGAGATCATGGTCGGACACGACCAAGGGCATTTCGGACAGATGGCGGCCGCGGTGACCGCGGCCTAGCAGCCCGGACTATTCATGAGGAATCGTCGCGTGGCTCCTCGTTGTGATTGATCATGACCTCCAACCAGCTTCCGCGCAATCCGTTGATCCAGACTCCGTTGATTCGCGGTCTCTCCAAAATCATCTTCGCCCTCACCGGCTGGAGAGCGGTGGGCGCGCCGCCGCCCTTGATTCAGAAGTACGTGATGATCTGCGCCCCTCACACCTCCTACTGGGATGGGTTTTGGATGCTCGGCTGCGCGTCGTTGTTGGGCGTGGATCTGCGCTTCCTGGGCAAGCACACGATGTTCAAGGGGCCGCTGGGGTGGTTCATGAGGGGTATGGGAGCGGTTCCGGTGATTCGCTCCGAGCGGCGGAATACCGTCCAGCAAGCCGCCGAATGGTTTCGTTCGAGCGATGCTTTCCTGCTCGGCGTAGCCCCCGAGGGCACAAGGAAGCTCACCGCAGGGTGGAAGACGGGCTTCTACTGGATTGCCAGGGAAGCCGGGGTTCCGATCGCCTGCGCTTTCGTCGACTACGGTACGAAGACCGGCGGGTTCCTGGCAGATGTGATCCACCCAACCGGGGACATCGATCAGGACTTCGAGTTGTTCCGGAACGCCTACCTCAAGATTACTCCGAAGTTCCCCGAGAAGATGGGTCCCATTCAGCCCCTCGCTCAACCGGGGCGGGACGGAGGGGTCGGGCCCGCGTAGAGTCCGGCCGACGTACTTACCAGGCAGGGCCGTCCGGGTCCGAACCGTCCCGTTTTTGGGTAGCGGCCACCTCGGCCCGTGGCTGGTTCACCATGTTCAGCCAAAGGGCCTTCCACGCGTCGATGGTCTTTCCGGTGAGACGCTCGGCCGAGCCCGCGATGTCCGATGACTGGACCAGGGTCGTCACCTTCTCGAGGCTGGTGCGGTCTACCATGAACTTCACCAGGGAGTGGGCGAGGATGTAGAGGGGCTGGGCGACTTCGCGTCTCTTCTCGAAGAGATCGGGGGGCTCATCGAAGGCTCCTACGTAGGGCAGGGCGGTGCGCCCGTGATCGGAGTTCAAGGTCCGCCGCGCCAGTCGGTCGATGTTCCGGTTGCCGCCCCAGCTGAAGACATAGCCGTCATACCCGCCGATGTTCTCCGCGACGTAGCTCTGGACGTAGGAAGCGAACCCTTCGGAAAGCCACAGACATTCCTGATTCATGGGCACGAGGATGTGCGTCGCCTCATGAAGATAAGGGGCGGCGTCCCGGCGCACGCGGTCGGCCGGGAGCAGGATCGTCCGGCGCACGGTGCGTGAGATCGAAAGGCGGTCTCGCACCACGAACGTGATCGGTGGCCCGAGGGTCGGCCCCGGTCCGGGGTGATTCAGCAACGTGTCGATATCTGCCACACCACGATCCGCAAGGAGGGCGAACCGACCCATCTCCTCCGGCGAGAAGGAACCGGCGGTGAACAGGACGGTGGCGCGGGTCAACTCGTAGCGAACGCGGTTGCGGTTCATCTCCTGCGCATCGATGGTTGGGGTCCAGAAGGCGAGGGTGAGGAGGGTGCGGGCGGCGCTTTGGAATGGGGCCATGAGGATCAAGGACCTTTGCAATCGGACGCTATCGACCTGCCGATGAACGCAGTCTAGCCAATCGCTCGACGGCTTCAAGGACCTCCCCCAGGGCCATGCCCTCCATTCCCCCGGTGGAAGAGCGCACCGTGACCACCTCGTGTCCATCGGGCCGCCAGACCACATCGCTGGTTGGGCCGAAGAGGGTCACCGTAGGTGCGCCCGCCGCGGCCGCGAGGTGGGAGACGCCCGAGTCGTTTCCGACGAAGAGCCTGGACCCTGCGAGCGTCGCGCCCAGCGCTCCGAGCGACGGTCGGTCGAAAACCTCGAACCCTCTGGCCGCGGTCGGGAAAGTTCCTTCGGCCGGTCCGCGGATCAAGATGACGCGATGGCCGGCCACCTTCAGAGCCTGGCTGAGTTCGATGAATCGCTCGAGCGGCCAGTTCTTCGAGGGCGAACCGCTGCCGGGATGGATGAACGTTGCGCCCCTCCCGAACTCGCCAAGAGGGCCGGTCGGGAGGGGGGGGAGCGGTCCGGCGAAGGGTGCGGCAGCCCCTCCCACCGCGTCCGCCCATTGGCGCGCGATCGAGATGTCGTCGCGTGACGGTTCGGGTGGGACTTGGATGATCGACGTCGCCGCCAGAAGAGCCGCGCGAGCGAGGCCGTCGGATCTGGAGATGACCACCGCCAGGTCGAAAACTCCGTGCTCGCCTGGCCACTCCCCGGCGAACGCCCCGGCCAGGCGCGGGCTTTCGGAATCGAGAATGCCTTCGATCCAGGGATCGGCCCGCAGCCAGGAAGCGTGCCTCCCCGGAGCGAAAAGGGTCGACCGCAGGCCGGCGCGCGACAACGAGTACGTCAGTCGCCTCGTGAGCAGAACATCGCCCAGTGCGCCAACGCGGATCACCAGGGCACGGCTCGCTTTCGGCGTCGCCGGGGCGAGGGTGTCCGATTTTCGATCAGGCGCAGAAGTCAACGGTCAAGCGGAATATAGATAGATCTTGTTGTGGGGCGATTTAGATCGCAGCAGCTGATTTTTACAGTCGTTGGTTGGTTTGCGAGAGAATACGCCCCCCATGATTCCCAAGACCCGACTCTTCACCCCCGGCCCCACCCCTCTTTCCCCAGCTGTCCTCCAGGCCATGGGCCGGAACATTCCCCACCACCGCAGCGACGAATTCCGCGCCATCTTCAAGGGCGCGCGGGAAGGACTCCAGCGTTTCCTCAAGACCTCGCAGGACGTTTTGATCCTTTCCTGCTCGGGCAGCGGCGGCATGGAAGCGGCCCTGGTGAACACTCTGTCCACCGGCGACACGATGCTGGCCCTCGTCGCCGGAAACTTCGGCGAACGCTGGGCCAATATCGGCAAGGCGCATGGAATGGACGTGCAGACCTTGGAAACCGAATGGGGCACCGCGGTGAAGCCCGAGGCGGTGAAGGCGGCGCTTGACGCCAATCCCAAGATCCGCGGGGTGTTCGTTCAGCACAACGAGTCGTCGACGGGGGTCAAGCACGACATCCAGGCTCTCGCATCAGTGGTGAAGGGTCGGGCTGACGTCCTTCTGGTGGTGGATGCGATTTCCGGCGCCGGAGCCATGCCCCTGCATACCGAAGAGTGGGGCGTCGATGCGGTCATCGTGGGTTCGCAGAAGTCCCTGGCCCTTCCACCCGGGATGGCCTTCGTGGCTGTCAACGAGAAGGCTTGGCAGAGGATTCAAACCACGAAGTCATCGCGTTTCTATTTCGACCTCCTCCGCGAGCGGAAGAATCAAGCCACGTTTGACTCCGCCTTCACGCCGTCGATTTCGTTGGTGGTGGCGCTTGATGCCGCTCTCAAGGAGCTTGACACCATCGGCGGGGTCGATGCCCTGGTCAAGAACGCCGCCACTCTCGCGGCCATGACCCGCGGGGCGGCCCAGGCGCTCGGGCTTCCTCTCCTCGCTCCCGTTGACCACGGAGATGCTCTCTCCGCCCTCAAGGCGCCAGCCGGCCTTGAAGCCGGGAAGATCGCGAAGATTCTAAAGACCGAGTTCAAGAGCGAAGTGGCGGGCGGTCAGGGCAAGCTGAAAGGGCAGATCTTCCGCGTGGCTCACCTTGGCTACTACGACGTGACCGACATCCTGGGCCTGATCGGCACTCTGGAGATCGCCCTGCACCGCCTAGGC
>JAENWE010000225.1 GCA_016650185.1 Vicinamibacteria bacterium
TCCCCACATTGTCCCGGTTCACGAACTGGGCGAGATCAACGGGGATCTGTACATGACGATGGAGTACGTCAACGGCTTCGACCTCAAGACCCTGCTTCGCAGAGCACACGAGAAGGGCCTGCGGCTGCCTCTCGACCTTGCCGTTTATGTCGCCGCGCGTATCGCCAGCGCTCTTGATTTCGCTTTCACTCGGGAGGGACCCGACGGGCGGCCGCTGGAGATCGTTCACCGCGACGTGAGCCCACCCAACATCCTGATTTCCTTCGCGGGCACCGTGAAACTCACCGACTTCGGCATCTCCAAACCATCGTCCCACGTGGAGGCGCGAAAGCACGCTCCCCAGGGAAAAATCCAGTACATGAGCCCGGAGCAGGCGAAAGGCGGACCGCTGGATGCCCGCTCCGACATCTTTTCCCTGGGTGTGATTCTGTACGAGATGATCGCCGGGCGAAGGCCCATCGCCGGAAATCCTGATATGCCTTCGATGGACGAGGTCCGACGCTCCGACATCGTGCCCCTCCGCTTCATCTCGTCGCGCGTGACCCCGCGGCTGGAAAAGGTCGTGATGAACGCGGTGGCGAGTTCCCCCGACGAGCGCTACGCCGATGCCGGCAAAATGGCGGCCGCTCTGGACCGGGTGCTCCACGAGCGACCGGCCATAGGCTCCCCGCAGTTGGCCCAGTTCATGCGCATCGTATTCGATGCGGGCTCGAGGGAAACCACGGCAAGTCGTTAGCGTCGTCACCCCCGTGACGGAAAAGCTCGACGCGGTACACTAGACCGGAGCGGCCGCGTCCTACGGAACTTGTTGCCGGTCAGGGTTCAAAGAGTCCTCGGCGCGCTCACTTCCCTGGGAAAGGAGGGTGCGTAATTGGCCTGGTTCAAGCGCGAAGATCAAAAACTTCCGGTCGGGGAACAGGTCAATCGTGTGCCCGAAGGTCTGTGGATCAAATGCACGGGCTGTCGAGAGATCATCTATCGCAAGGATGTCCTGCAGAACGCCTCGGTCTGCCCAAAGTGCGCTTTCCATTTCCGGATCACGGCCCGGGAGAGACTGGAGCTCCTCTTCGACGGTTCTTACGAAGAATTCGACCGCCAGCTCGCGAGCGCCGACCCCCTGAAGTTCATGGACACCAAGGCTTACGCCTCCCGCCTCCTCGACGGCGAAGAAAAGACGGGTGGAAAGGACGCTCTGGTCAGCGCCTCCGGAAAGCTCGATGGCCGGGCGGTCCTGATCTGCGCCATGGAATACGGCTTCATCGGCGGATCGATGGGGGTGGTGGTGGGAGAGAAGATCACCCGAGCCGCCGAGCGCGCCATGAGCACGAAAACGCCCCTGATCGTGGTGTCGTGTTCGGGCGGAGCGCGCATGATGGAGGGCGCTTTGTCGCTCATGCAGATGGCCAAGATCTCCGCCGCCCTCGCCCGACTCGATGACGCGAAGATTCCGTTTATC
This sequence comes from Vicinamibacteria bacterium, assembly GCA_016650185.1. Taxonomy (GTDB): domain Bacteria; phylum Acidobacteriota; class Vicinamibacteria; order Fen-336; family JAGNNV01; genus JAGNNV01. The sequence goes on from JAENWE010000225.1 coordinate 1,457, forward strand.
TCTGTCCTCACCGATCCGACCACCGGCGGCGTCACCGCCTCGTTCGCCATGCTCGGCGACCTCAACATCGCCGAACCGGGCGCTCTTATCGGCTTTGCCGGACCGCGGGTCATCGAGCAGACGATCCGGCAGAAGCTTCCCGAAGGCTTCCAGCGATCCGAGTTTCTTCTCACCCACGGAATGATCGACGCCGTGATCGATCGCCGCGAGATGAAGGCGTCGATCGCACGGAGTCTGAGCCTGTTCCTGGACTAGATTTGAGGCAAGGTCTCCCCCATGACCGATATCATCGACCTCAACGCGGACATCGGCGAGAGTTTCGGCGCCTGGATGATGGGAAATGACGGCGGCCTTCTGCCGTACTTGACCTCCGTGAACGTGGCCTGCGGCTTCCATGGCGGCGACCCCCTGACCATGGACCGCACGGTGAGCGCGGCGCTTGAACGCGGCATTCGAGTCGGCGCTCACCCCTCCTTTCCGGACTTGCGGGGGTTCGGGCGTCGTGAGCTGCAGGCCTCGCCCGACGAAGTGGAAACCGACGTGTTGTATCAGGCCGGCGCTCTTCGGGCCTTCGTGGAATCGCGGGGCGGAAGACTCTGGCATGTGAAGCCGCACGGCGCGCTCTACAACCAGGCCGCACGAGACCTGAGTCTGGCGCGGGCCATCGCGAGGGGCGTGCGACGCCTGGGCGGCGGTGTGACCCTGGTCGGTCCGGCCACGTCCGCCGTCTTCCGGGACGCCGCAGCCGGCGAGGGCGTCTTGTTCGCGGGAGAAGCCTTTGTCGACCGGTCGTACGAGCCGGACGGCTCGCTCACGAAGCGTGGGATTCCGGGAGCGGTTCTGGAGAGCGGCAAAGCGGCAGCGGGTCAGGCCCTGGCCATCACGAAAGAGGGTCGTGTTCCATCACGGGATGGCTCCTGGCTGGCGCTGACGGCCGAGACACTGTGCCTGCATGGCGACAATCTCCACGCGGTCGAGATCGCTCGAGCCGTTCGAACCGCATTGGAGGGCGCCGGCGTCAAGGTGCAGGCCCTCGGACCGCACGGGCCGGCTTAATTAACCCCCGCTCGAGGGTCTGGTTCGATGATGACCTATCCGCGGGTACTGGCGGTCGGCGACGGAGCGGTGACCATTGAGCTGGGCTCGACGCTCGACGAGGGAACGATAGGGCGGGTTCGAACCCTCGACGAGCGGCTGCGAGCGAGACTCCTGCCCGGAGTGATCGAGGCGATTCCCACCTACGCGGCTCTGATGGTGATCTACGATCGCTTTCGCCTCCCCTTCGAGGAATTGAGCGCCGTCCTTCTCCGACTCGCTCAGGGAGTGGAGAGAGCGGACGAGGCCGGACGCCTGGTCGAGATCCCGGCCGTGTACGACGGTGAGGATCTTCTCGAGGTTGCGGACGCTTGCGGTCTCACCCCAGGGGCGGTGGTGGACCTTCATTCAGGGCGGGACTATTCCGTGCTGATGCTTGGCTTCTCTCCAGGGTTCGCTTATATGGGCTTCGTCGACGAGAGGCTTCGGACGCCCCGGCGCAAGACCCCGCGTACGCGTGTCCCCGCGGGAGCGATCGCCATAGCGGGGCCCCAGACGGGCATTTATCCGAGGGCGCTCCCCGGCGGGTGGAATCTGCTGGGTCGGACCTCCGTCCAGCTCTTCAACCCCGCCGCGACCGACCCCTCGTTTCTGATGCCGGGCGATCGGGTGCGCTTCAGCCCCACATCGTCCCTGCCCCCCGGTCCGCCCGCTCAGAGAACCGATTATGTGGGAAGCGGGGTCCACCTGATCGAGGCGGGCATCCTGAGCGCCATTCAAGATGGCGGTCGGCCGGGATTGCGACGAGTGGCGGTGCCGCTCAGCGGCTACGCAGATGGCGTGTCCGCGAGGCTCGCCAACACCTGCGTGGGAAATCCAGCCGATGCTCCGGTGGTGGAGATCTGCGGGCCGGGACTCCGGATCGCTTTCGAGAAGGCTACCTTCGTGGCCGTTTCCGGTGCGCGA
>JAENWE010000226.1 GCA_016650185.1 Vicinamibacteria bacterium
CCGGGACGAGGTGGGTGGCGGTGAAGGCCAGTGCGCGTCCGTCGGGAGACCATGACCCGGGAGCTCCCCCGCCGCCGAGCTTCGGGGTCAAGGGCTCCGCCGGCAGTCGTTCATCCGGATCGATCAGCAGCAGGTCGCCACTGCGAGTGACCGAGGACGAGAGGGCGGGGTGCTTACCATCGGGCGTCCAGACGGGGATGTCCTGGTTCCCCTCCAGGGGCACCCGCGCCACGGCCCCACGCTGGACGTCGTAGGTCCAAACGTCAGTGTCCCCCACCACATTGGAACCGAACGCGATACGCTTGCCGTCCGGCGAAATCCGCGGCGCGTGCCACATCCCGGGAGGCACGCGCAGGGCCTCGGACCGGCCCGTGCGGTCGACCCAGACGAGGGACCATCGCTCCTGGGAGAACACGCCGCCAGTCGCGTAGACGAGGGAACCGCTGTTCGAGACCGCGAACTGCCCGGCGCCGGTATCGATCGAAGTCGGCTGGATGTTCGCCGCCTGCATGACGTCCGAGACCACGCCCACGGCCGGACCGGTTACTTCGAGCCGGCGAAGATCGAAGGGCACGGCCATCAGCGTGCCTTTGCGGAGGTACACCAGATGCCCGGTCGAGACGAGGCGCGCATCCGCCCCTCCCTCGATCAGGACCTTCCGTGTTCCGGTGGTCAGAGACTGCGCGACTATGAGCGTGTCGTCCCATGAGGGAAAGAGGTCGTGGGTCACGGTGAACAACACCGTCTCTCCGTCGGACAGGACCTGGGGAAGACGATGACTGCGCTCTCCTGCGTCGATCTGCAGCTTCGTAGCCGCGGCGGGCGTGCCCCCGGCGGCGGGCACCTGAAAGAGCCCGCCCCTCTCGTTCGCGAACACGATCTGGTCCCTTGAACTCCAGCTGGCGCCAAGGGCCAGATCGGTCTTGCAGAGTTCCACGACGGGTCCGCCACCGACCGAGACTTTCCGGAGCGCCCCACCTTCGTAGAAGCCCAGCCACTGCCCATCGGGAGAGAAGAACGGAGTGGACGCGCCGTCGGTGCCTGAGATCGGGATCGCGTCCAACTGGTCGAGGCGTCGAAGGTAGAGCTGGACTCGACCCTCACGCTCGGCGCTCAGGACCAGCGAACGGCCATCCGGCGAGAACGCCATGGAGGTCCGGCTTGGCCGGCCCCGTCCCGTCGACGCATCGCCGGGGTGTCCGCTCAGCAGGCGTTCCGCAGGGGAGACACCCAGTAACACGCGTGCGACCTGACGGTCAGCTCCAGGCTGGGCGCGCATCGTCATTTGCACCATGACCGCCGCGAGGGTGGCGGCCACGGCCCACGGCAAGACGCGCGACCAGTGGGGTTGAGGTGCGGTTGGCGCGGCCGCGATGGGCGCGAGGAGGGTGTCCGGCGCCCCGGCTTCGATCCCGGCGATCTCGATGCGCGCCTCGCCGATGTCGCGCAGACGCGTCTTGAGGTCGCGATCGAGGCAGCGTTCGATGAGCCGCTTGAGCCGCGGAGGAGCGGCCCTCGGCAGCGCATCCATCGACAGCGTGGTCATCAACACCGCCGCGAGGGTTTCCGAAACATCCTCGCCTTTGAAGGCGCGTTTGCCCGAGAGCATCTCGTACAACACGACACCGAAGGCCCAGATGTCCGTACGCTTGTCGACGGTCTTGCCCTTGGCCTGTTCGGGCGACATGTAGGCCGCGGTGCCGATGATCATCCCAGCCGACGTGCCCTGATGGGTGAGCGTGGGGGAGTGGGAGACATTCGGGTTCGAGGACGACGCGCCCGCGGGGTCCATCGCCTTGGCCAGGCCGAAGTCGAGAACCTTGACCGTGCCGTCGGTGCGGACCTTGATATTGGCGGGCTTCAGGTCGCGATGGACGATGCCCTGTTCGTGCGCTGCTTCAAGCGCCTCCGCGATCTGTCGCGCGATGGGCAACGCTTCCGTGATCGGTATCGGCCCGCGTGCGATGTGAGCGGAGAGATCCTCGCCCTCGACGAGTTCCATAACCAGGGCGATGCCGGATCCTGTAGGGGCGGGCCTTGTGCCCGCCCTTTCGCGGGCTTCTCCTGGGGCGGCCACCAGGGCGCCATCAAGAGCGCCCACGAGGGGCGCGCCTACGTTCTCCATTCCGTAAATGGCGGCGATATTTGGATGATTCATCGAAGCGAGGGTCTGAGCCTCGCGGGTGAACCGCGCCATGCGCTCCGGGTCACCCGCGAACGCCGCGGGCAGAACCTTGATGGCGACGTCACGATTGAGCTTCGTGTCCCGCGCGCGGAACACCTCGCCCATCCCGCCCGCACCAATGGCCCCGGTGATTTCCTACGGACCGAGGCGTGTGCCTGGCGTAAGCGTCATGGAGCAAAGCAGTCTAGCCGCTTTAGGCGAGGCTCGCGGCCTCAATCAAGCACCCTCTTTGGGGGCTTGGACGTGTGGCAGCGTAGGGTATTACAATAGGTGCTTTGGTATTACCGGAGGAGTCATGCCCACAACATTGACGGTTAAGGGACAAGTCACCATTCCCAAGAAAGTGCGCGACGCGCTCCGCCTTTTGCCCGGCGATGCGGTCGACTTCGACGTCAACCGCGCCGGGCAGGTGATCGTGCAAAAGGTTGCGGCTGGGCCGGATCGCCGTCGCGATCGATTCGAGGCGGCGCGCGGCAAGGCGACGGTGAAGTGGCGGACCGATGACCTGATGGCCCTACTCCGGCCCGCGGACTGAGCCCCAGCCCATGCTGCTGGTCGACACCAACATCCTGGTGGATGTGTTCGAAGACGACCCCCTTTGGGCCGACTGGTCCGTGGGGCAGCTTCGGGCGCAGGCGCAGGTGCACCCGCTGGGGATCAATCCAGTGATCTACGCGGAGTTGTCGCTGACTTTTGCGTCGGTGAGGGAACTGGATGAGAACCTCGAAGGAATTGGAGTGAGCGTCGAAGAGATGCCACGCGCGGCGCTGTTTCTGGCGGGCCGGGCATTCTTGAAGTATCGGCGGGCCGGAGGGACGCGAACGAATGTGCTCGCCGACTTCTTCATCGGCGCTCACGCATCGGTCCTCGGGTGCGGCATTCTCACCCGCGATGAGGCGCGCTACCGGAGCTACTTTCCGAGGGTCCACCTGGTCACCCCGCACGGAGCGCCCTAGGCCGGGATCAGGGTTCGGTCTCGACGCGGGGAACCGACCCCTCTCAGCTCATCGCGAGGCCGCCTTCGCCTTCACTTCCTCGAACCAGTTCAGGACCAGATCGATGCGCGTGATGGCCCGCTCCGGTTCCACCCGCTGGATACGCAGGAAACGCGAACCGTCAGGGGTGATGCTCCAGCCGGTTGAGCCGGTTGTATCTCTGGCGAAGCGTCCTTCGTACACGACCCGTCGGCGACGCTTTCAGCTTCGAAGCCATAAACGTGCGCGATGTTGGAGTGAGAGAGCGAAGCGAGTACCTGCGCCTCGCGCCTGAAGCGGGCCAGGCGTTCGGCGTCGCTGGCCATGGCCGCGGGCAGCACCTTGATCGCGACGTCACGGTTCAACGTGGCATCGCGCCCGCGATAGACCTCGCCCATCCCGCCTGCGCCGATGGCGCCGACGATCTCATACGGTCCGAGCCGTGTGCCGGGAGTAAGGCTCATGGTTTGAGGGAAGCGATCTTCCGCAGGTAGTCGAAGAAGTTCGTGATCAACACGAGCTTGTCCTGGATGATGTTCGGCGCCCCTTCCGCGGCGGCTATGGCCACCCGCTTGCCGTCCGGATGAAGGGCATACGGGTTTCCGGATTGGGCTACGAACGGGTTGTAGGCTACCGGCGACCAGGGCTGCGGTTTGCCGGGCTCGAAGACATCGCCGGCAACGGTATAGGACGCGACCATGATCTGGTCGCCACTACTGAACAGGAGCTCGTGCGACGTGGCTGACCATGTGGGATAGCCTCCGCCGCCGGTCGATACGCGCCACGTGCCGCCGGGGCCCGGAAACGAACGCACGTAGACTTCCCCCACGCCGGTCTCCCTCGAGCTGTAGGCCACGAAGCGTCCATCGGGCGAAAACATCGGGAATGTCTCGAACGCCGGTGTGGCCAGGAAGGTCGTTGGTACACCGGCCTTCCATCCGCGCGTGTCCTGCTGCATGTAGAGGAGGTGGCCGAGGTCGCGCTCGCCGGACTTCGGCGAAGTCAGCCCGCTCGGCACGTAGCGCCCGTAGTAACCGCCGCGCACGACGATCTTCGACGCGCCTCCTGAGAGTGGCG
>JAENWE010000227.1 GCA_016650185.1 Vicinamibacteria bacterium
GCGGCGGTGAAGAACGCCATGTGGGAACCCGAGTACGTTCCCTACGATCTCGCCCCGTCCGCCTGATTCGAATTTCCGAGCCCGGCCCTCGGCCAGCCCTCTTCCAACGCTAAGCGACTGATTCCGGCGAAGGGATCACTTGGAGGCGGCGACTGCGCCGAGGCGGGCCTCGCGAATGCCCATGGCCACCAGGAGACCGTTGAGAATCGCCTGCGGACGCGGCGGGCAACCGGGAACGTAAACATCAACGGGCAGGACTCGGTCAACGCCCCCGAGCGCGGCATAGGTCGCCTCGCCGAAGATTCCGCCGCTGCACCCGCAGGCACCGACCGCGACCACGATCCGCGGATCCGGGGCTGCCTCATATGTCCTTCGGAGCGCAATCTCCATATTGCGCGTCACCGGCCCAGTGACGAGCAGCACGTCGGCATGGCGCGGACTCGCGACCAGATGGACCCCGAATCGCTCCAGGTCATAGAGGGGGTTCGTGGTGGCTGCGATCTCCGCCTCGCATCCATTGCAGCTTCCCGCATCGACCTGCCGCACGTGAAGAGAGCGCCCAAGCCGGCCCTGGATGCGTTCGCGCAGGCGATCGGCCGATTCGTTGAGAGTGGGGCCGGGTTGAACCTCGAGGTTTACAAATGCGCCCCGGCCGGTGGCAGAATCGACATCGAATGAACCGGTACGAGCGAGCTGCTCCCGAGTGTAGGCTGCAACCTCGACCCCGTGGGACGCGCCGATGGCCTTTTCAGGACAGGCGTCAACGCACTCGCGACACTGAATGCACGCGGCGTAGGACAAGGTGACCGTCTTTCGCGCCGGCCCCGGCCTGGCGGTCCGGATGGCGCCGGTGGGACACGCGCGCTCGCAGTCGTCGCAGGCCACACAACGGCTGAAATCGATCACCGGAAAGCCGAATGAGGGCTGAGTGTCGAAGGGGTGAGCCTCGGTCAGCACCCCGATCTTGACGCTCTTGGCAATGATGCTGAACATTTTGTCCCTCTGGTTCCCTCTTAGCGATCGTTGCCGGAGTAAGAGAAGTTGAAGCTCTTGTTGATCACCGGAAAGTCCGGGATGATGTTGCCCGGCACGGCCTGAACGATCCCTGGCCAGTTCAGAAAACTCGGGTCGGTTATCTTGACCCGTGCGATCTCGCCCCGTTCGTCCGTGGCGATCCAGTGAGTGCAGGGTCCGCGCCACGCCTCGGCCCAGCCAAGCGCCGAAGCGCGGGGCGGCAAGCGGGTTGGCATCGGGTGCCTGAAAGAGGCGCTCGACAGCGGGGGCATCGCGTCCAGGACCTGACGCACGATCGAAAGGGACTGCGCCACTTCGCGGGCTCGAACCGTTAGCCGCGCTCTCACGTCGCCGCCTTGCTCCACCGGCACTTCAAACCGCAGACCCTCATAGGCATCATGCGGATGGTCTCGGCGCAGGTCCATGTCCAGCCCGGAGGCGCGAGCAGCCATCCCGACGATGCCAAGGTCTCGGGCCGCCTGCTGGGTAAGGATGCCGGTTCCGTCTACGCGATCGCCAAAGGAGCCCGCGTCGTTGAGGAGGCGGATCAGGTCGTCGAACTCCTTCCCAAAGTGCTCGAGGTGCTTTCGCAGCTTTATGAGACCTTCAGGCGAAACATCGCGCCTGAGACCGCCCAAAGCGACTACGCTTCTCATCAGACGGCTGCCAAACAGATCGTCCTGCAAGCGGAGAAGCCCCTCGCGCAATGTCTGGGCACGGCTCGCGGCGACGGAGAAGGCCACATCGGTCGCGACGCCGCCGATGTCCGCGGTGTGGTTGTACAGGCGTTCAAGCTCCAGCAGCACCACCCTCAGAGCGCGGGCACGCGGCGGGGGCTCGACGTTTGCCAGGCGTTCGATGGCATGAGCGTAGGCAAGGGCGTGACCGACCGAGGTGTCGCCGGAAATCGACTCGGCCAGAAACACTCCGTGGCGCCACGGAAGTCGTTCGAACCGTTTCTCCGTTCCCTTGTGGACATAGAACAGCCGAAGCTGCAGGTACAAGATGGGCTCGCCGGCCACCCCGAACCGAAAGTGCCCCGGCTCGATGATGCCGGCGTGAACCGGGCCGACCGGCACCTGGAACACGCCCTCGCCGGTCACGGGTCTGAATGGATGAAAGTCTCCCTGGACCCGGGGCACAATGCGATCGGCCGGAAAGTCTTTTCGGAGCGGCCACGCTCCCTCCGGCCAATCGTCATGAAGGGCCACCCGCGCCAGATTCGGATGACCCTCAGGCACGAGGCCGAACAGGTCCATGACTTCACGTTCAAACCAGTTCGCCACCGGATACTTCGCCGAAATCGACGGGAAAGAGGGGAGAGCCGGGTCGATCGGCGCCGCGACGTGGAGGAAGGTCCGGTGCCCGGGCAACGACCATACCTGTCGCACCACGAAGCGGCCCGTCGCCTGGCGCTCGTCACTCGCGAACAGGGACAGGAGCCGCCCCTCAAGACCCAGGAAAACACGATCCGCCAGGGCGGGAAGGTTGGAGCGCTCCACCTCCAGCGCCAATTCCCCGGCGCGCACCTCGCGGACGACCTCTTCCGCGACCCCAAGAGCAGTCGCTACGGTTGAGACCACCGACATCAGGCGCCCCCCATGAGGACCCGAGTCGCGGCCCGAATCAATCCCAGCATCCAGCCAGGCAGATAAAACGCGGACACGATGGCCACGAGGCCAGCGACCAGCGCGGTCACGGTGGCGATATCGAACTGTTCGGGCCGGGGGACGCGCCGGTCCTTCGGGTCGCGCGGCGGTCCCAGCACGAGGCGGCCGACCTGAAAAATAAAGCCGCAAAAAAGGATGACCAGAGCGGCCAGAAACGTCGCCGTGACCCTCACATGGGAGCCTGCAAATCCAGCCTTGAGGATGGTCATCTCACTGAAGAACAGGCCGAAGGGCGGCGACCCCGTCACCATCAGAGTGGCCAGCACCAGAAGGCCGCTGGCCACCGGGGCGCGAGAAAAGGTTCCGCTCCCGATCCGGTCGAAGTTCGACGAGCTGTGAAGCTGGCCGAGCGTGCCCGCAGAAAAGAAGGCCACCGGCTTCGCCAGCGAGTGATAGGTCATGTGCAGGAGCGCCCCAAACGCTCCGGCCTCGCCGCCCAGCCCTATGCCGACCGCCATGATGCCAACGTGCTCAATGCTCGAGTAGGCCAGCAGCCGCTTCAGGTTCCACTGGATCAGAATGAACGGGGTGGCGATGAGCACCGAGAAAAGCCCGAGTCCCAGCAACAGGTCGCCCGAAAACTCCGGTCCGAGCGCCGCCGTCGAGATGAGGTGGATGCGCAGAAGGCAATAGAACGCGGCGTTCAGCATGCCCACGGCCATCAGCACCCCGGCGGGGGAAGGCGCCTCGCGATAGGCATCGGGTTTCCAGGTGTGCATGGGAGCGAGCCCCGCCTTCGTGCCGTATCCAATCAGGGCGAAGACCACGCCGAGGCGCAAGGTGAATGGATGCAGAGACGAAGCCACCTCTATGAAGCGGGTCCAGTTCAGCGCCGCCATGCCCTCGCCGAGATGTCCCTGACCGGCCGCGAACAACAAGACGGTTCCGAGAAGGGCGAAGGCGAGACCCAAGCTTCCGAGGACCAGGAATTTCCAACCCGCTTCAAGGGAGGTGTCCTTGTCATGGAAGGTAATCAAGAAGACCGAGCCCAGCGTGGTCAGCTCAACCGCGATCCATAGGATCCCAAGATTGTTCGACATGGCGACGAGAAGCATGGCAAAGACATAGGCTGGAATCAGGCCGTAAAACTCGCGACGCATTCTCGGAGTCACTATCTTGCGCTCCTCGTTGCGGCGTAGATAGCCCACTCCGTAGGCGCCCGAGAGGAGTCCGACGAAGCCGCATAACACCAGCACGAGAGCCGAGAGGCCGTCTACCCGCAGAGCCTCGTCGAACGCGGAGGGAACCGCGCCGCCGAGGAAGTCCAGCGCCGTTGCGACGCACAAGGCGAAGGTCGCGAGCAGCCCGCCTACCATGGTGATCTCCCTGATCCTGCGTGAACCGCCCAGGCTGCCCAGCGCGGCTGTGACCAGGGGAACGCCGAGGGTCCAGAGGAGGAGGTTCAAGGGTCACCCTTTCAACTGGGAGAGTCGGCTCACATCCATCGAGTCGAATCGATCGACGATGCGCTGAACCATGATGCCGAGGACGAGAACGGCCACAATGACGTCGAACGCGATGCCCAGCTCCACGACCAGGGGCATGCCCGGCGTGACCCCGACCGCAACCAGGAACACCGCGTTCTCGACGGTGAGCAGGGCGAGGATCTGGGTGATCGCTTTCTTCCGGGTCACCATCAGAAACATGCCGATCAACAGCATTGAGAGAGCAACCCCGATCAGATGATGGCGCGCCCCCCCGACGGCCTCCGGGAATCCTGTGCTGACCCGATACCCGACGACGGTCAGGCCCAGACAGACGAGCAGAGAAACCGGAACATTGAGGAACGGCTCGATCTCACGGTGGATTCCAATTCGGTCGATGAGCCGCATGAGGAACCACGGAATCAGAATCGATTTCATGGCGATGGTGATCCCCGCGGTCACGAACAGTTCATGCCGGGACTGGGTCACGGCAATGGTTGCCGCCACGATGCCGAGGAGGAGAGACTGAAGGGCAAACAGGCGAATCGTTGTGAACAACCTCTTCTGGCCAACGATCAGATAGCCGCTGACCAGCATGCCCGCGGCGCAGAGGATCAGGAGATCGTGGCTGGTCATGGCTGAAGCCTCACAGGAAACGAATGGTGAGGGCCAGAAATGCGAGGCCCAATGAGATTGACACGAGTTCCGGAACCCGGAACAGCCGGAGTTTGGCGTTCATGCTCTCGGTGATGGTCACCGCGATAGCCAGCACGAAGACCTTGCCGGCCCAGGCCACCAACGCCATCAGCAGGGCGACAGGCTCGGCGCTGGTCGCCATCCCGACCGGCATGAACAGATCCACCAGCAGGGTCAGGTACAAGAGCTCTTTCACCGCCGAGGCCCACTCGACGAGGGCCAGGTCGGGGCCCGAGTATTCGAGAAGCATCGCCTCGTGGATCATGGTCAATTCGAGGTGAGTCGCCGGGTTGTCGACCGGAACCCGACCGGTCTCGGCCAGGACGATGATGAAGAGTCCGGCGAAGGCCAGAACGTCGCTCGGATGGAACGTGACCCCGTGTTGCAGGGCGCTCCTGGCCAGAGCGCCCAGATTCAAGGTGCCGGCGGCGAGCCCGGAGGTGAACAATCCCAACATCAACGCCGGCTCCGCGAGCGCGGCAATGGTCATGTCGCGGCTGGAGCCCATGCCCCCGAACGGGCTGCCGGTATCCAGCGCAGCCGTGGCGAGGGCAAAACGCCCCAGGGCCAGGGTCCCGACCAGAAGCAGGACTCCACCCGCCGCTTCAAGAGGCGCCGCTGAAATGAGAACGGGGACGAGGGTGGTGGCAGAGACGGCAGCCGCGAAATAGACGCGAGGACCGGCCACGAACACCCAGGACGCGGTCTCGGATCGCACCGTCTCTTTCCGCAGCAACTTGGCCAGATCGTAGTAGCCCTGGAGCAGGGGCGGCCCCTGCCGATTCTGGAGCCTCGCCTTCATCATTTTGATGAGCGTTTTCAGCAACGGAGCCATGGCCAGCAGGAACACCGCCTGCAGCGCCGCCAGGCCGAACGCGCGCAAAGCATCGGAAAGAACAGGGGTCACTTGGCGCCCGCCGGCACACGGACGCTCAACTCAACCTCTCCACCAGACGAGGAGCATCAGACACACGGCCATCGCGAGCACGTAACCGAGATAGGCGTGAAGGCTGCCGGCCTGGAGTACTTTCATACCGCTCGCAACTCCCAGCACGGCACGGAGCAGGGGGCGATACCCATACCGCTCGAAGGTCGGCTCCATCTCGGCGCGGTACCGCACCTCCTGGGTGAAATAAGGCGAGACCTGGGCCAGCGCTTCCACTTGCCGGGTGGGCCGATAGACCGCGCGAAAAACCATCATCAGCGGCTTCGAAAACGCGGAGGACGTGTATTCGGTGCGTGCCGACAGGATACCGCCGCACCCCCACGTCGGCTCCCGACGAATGACCCGCCGGGTTCGAGCCGAGAGCAGAATCGCCGCCGCCAGGCCGCCCAGAAGGGCCAGCCCGAACACCGCGGGAGCCACATGGTCGAACGACGCCACCGGTGACGTCATCTACAAGGACGTCCACCCAACAATTGCCGCCGGCTGCAACCCCGGCAGCCAGGCCAGCACGCCACCAAGGGCTCCCAGCACCGCCCCCGGAAAAAGCCCCAGGCCGACGCACAGCGCGGCCAGGAACGCCTGCGGCGCCAACATCACCCAGGGCGCCTCATGCGCTTCCGCCGCCGCCGGACTCCGGGGCAGGGCCAGAAAACTGATGCCAAACACTTTTACAAAACACGCGGCGGCGAGCGCGCTGGTCAACGCCAGCAGCGCGCCGCTCAGCGGATAGTTGAGTCGGCTGAATCCTGGCGTCGCGTGAAAGCCCAGCAACAGAGCCTGGAAGGTGAGCCATTCACTGACAAAGCCGTTCAGAAGCGGCAGGCCGGCAATCGACATGGCCCCGACCAGAAAGAAGAGCCCGGTCCAGGGCATGCGACGCAGCAAGCCGCCAAACTCCTCGAGTTGCCGCGTGCCCGTTTCCATCACGACACTTCCCGCGCCGAGAAACAGCAGCCCTTTGAACACCGCGTGATTCAGCACATGCGCCAGACTCGCGGCCGCCGCCAGGGTGGCGAGGGCGGGGTGGCCGTCCGCAAGGGCCAGCATCCCGGCACCCAGCCCGAGCACCATGATCCCGGAGTTCTCGATCGTGCTGTAGGCGAGGAGCCGCTTGAGATCGCTTTGGGTCAAGGCATAGAGCACGCCCACAATGGCCGACAGCGTGCCCATGACGGTCAAGGTCAGACCCCAGCCCAACGCGGGAACCCCGAGGCCAAACGCGCAGACCCGGAACAGGCCATAGACGCCGGCCGTGATCAGCACCGAAGACATCAGCGCCGAGATGCTGCTTGGGGCGGCGGGGTGGGCTTCGGGCAACCAGACATGGAATGGGATGAGACCTGCCTTCACGCCAAAGCCGACGACGAACAGCACGAACACACCATCGCGCGTCAACCCGTACAGCACATTCCCGGCGAGGATCGACGAGAACGACACCGAACCGGACACGGCCGACAGGGTCAGAAAGCCGGCGAGCAAACAGCCCGTGCCGATATGTGACATCACAAGAAAAAGGTAAGCGGCAAGCCGGCTGGAGCGTTCCTCGTGCTCCGTGGCCACAAGGGCGGCGGTGGACAGGGTCATCAGTTCCCAGGCGAACAGGAAGGTGACGACATCACCGGCGACGAAGACCAGCTCAACCGCGCCCAACATGACGTTGAGGGCACTGGCGACGACCGCCATTCGGGTGGGCGCAATCGAGTGCGCGAAATACGCAATGCTGTACACGGCGACCGGAACTGCAATCAAGCCGAACACCATCAGAAACCAGGCCGAGAGGGGCGTCACCGAGTAGGACATGACGATTCCGGAGGCCCCATGGCGAAAAAGGAAACCCTCCAGAGGGGGTCCGCCAAGGAGGACGCGGGTCGCCACCGTGACGGTCACAGCCGACGCAATGATCGAGCCTCCCAGGGCGGCGTACCGGCACGCCGTAACGCGACGGGCCAAGGCGAGCGTCGCGGCTACGGTTAGGAGACGAATCGCGAAGGCGAACGGGACGCCAGCATCCATCAGGGAGAATGCAGTCAACTTAAGCTCTCCACCATACCACCAGCATGAGCCACACCACCAGGGCAATTACGTAGCCCAGGTAGGCGTGGAGGCTGCCGGCCTGGATCACTTTCAGGCTGTCTGCCACGCGCAGCACCCCCCTCAGCACCGGTCCATAGACATGTCGCTCGAAGGTCGGCTCGATCTCCGAGTGGTAGCGCACTCCCTGCGGGAAATAGGGCGAGACATCGCCCAGCGACTCGACGCGGCGGGTGGGTCGATAGATCGCCTGGAAAATCATCATGAGCGGTTTGGAAAACGCGGTCGCGGTGTATTCCGTCTGGGGTGAGAGTTCTCCCCCACACCCCCAGGTCGGCGCCCGACGAGCGGAAACCCCGGAACGCGCAGACAGTGCGGCCGCCACGCCGATCCCGCACGCCAGAGCCGCCGCGAACACCATGGGGACGACGTAATCAAAGGCTGCGCCGCCGGTGGCCATTCCAAGCCCGTTCCAGGCCGCGTCCGCCTGCGGCGGCAACCCGGGCAGCGACACCAGCACACGGCCCAGTGCTTTCAGGACGCCACCCGGGAAGAGCCCCAAGCCAAGACATAATGCCGCTAGCAGCGCCTGAGGTATCAGCATGATCGGAGGCGCCTCGCGCGCGCCGGCGGCGGCGGCGGTACGCGGCAAAGCGAGAAAGCTGATCCCGAAGGCCTTGACGAAACACGCCGCGGCCAGAGCGGTGGTGAGCGCCAGCACCGCGCCGCCCACCGGGAACAGGAAATGGGCAAGGGGTTCGGGCGATTCGCGAAAACCAAACAGGAACGCCTGGAAGGTCAGCCACTCGCTGGCAAACCCGTTAAGGGGCGGCAGGGCGGAGATCGCCATCGCGCCTATGAGAAAACACAGTCCGGTCCAGGGCATCCGCCGCAGGAGGCCTCCGAACTGTTCGATCTGCCTCGTCCCGGTGGCCATCACGACCGTGCCTGCCCCAAGAAACAGGAGACCCTTGAAGACTGCGTGGTTCAGGACGTGGTACAGGCTCGCCGCGACGCCGATCCAGGCAATTTCCCCGCGACCGTACGAGAGCGCAACCATGCCCGCGCCCAGACCAAGGAGGATGATTCCGATGTTCTCGATGCTGTGATAGGCGAGGAGGCGCTTGATGTCGTGCTGCATGAGCGCATAGAGCACTCCAAGCACCGCCGAGAGACCGCCCAGGGCGATGACGATCACGCCCCAGGACAGACTTGGCGTCCCTAATCCAAAGGCGCAAACGCGCACGATCCCATAGATCCCCGCCTTGAGGAGCACGCCGGACATGAGAGCGGAAATGCTGCTCGGGGCCGCGGGATGGGCCTCCGGCAGCCAGACGTGCAGAGGGACAATGCCGGCCTTGATCCCGAAGCCGATGAAGAAGAGGGCGAAGAGGCCGTCACGCATCGGCCCGCGCGCAACCTCACCGGACAGAAGCGTCGCGAACGAGACCGATCCGGACATCGAGGCCAGGGCGAAAAACCCGGCGATCAGACACCCGGTGCCCAGGTGTGAAAGGACCAGATAGAGAAACGCAGCACGCCGGTGATCGCCCTCTTCGTGTTCGGTGGTCACCAGGGCGACGGCGGCGAGCGTCATCAGCTCCCAGGCGAAGAGGAAGGTGATCGCATCGCCCGCCACGAAGACGAGTTCGACGGCGCCGACCAGCGCGTTGAACCCCGCCGCGCTGAACGCGGTGCGACGCGCCAGGGGACCGTGGGCGAAGTATCCAATGCTGAAGATCGCGATGGGTATGGAGAGGGTCGAGAGCACGATCAGGAACCACGCTGAGAGTCCGTCCGCGGCATACGTGAAGGAGAACCCCGACGCGCGATGAAGGAACAGCTCGCCGTGGCTTGAGATTCCGGCCTCGGCCGACAACATCGCCGCGGCGGTCGCGGCGGTGACGATCGACGCCAACGCGGAACCGGCGAATCCCACCCAACGACACGCCGAACTCCGCCGCGCCGAAAGGAGGGTAAGAGCGACAACGGCGACGCGCAGGGCAATGGCCAGCCGCAGGCCACTGCCCGGGTCGAACGGCGTCACCGTGCGGGCTTCCTGGAGCGCGGCTCCAGACGCCATCGGTCCCGCGACCATGGCCGGCAGCCTGTCCCCTGGGATTCCAGGAGTGAACGCCGAGCTAGGCGCGTTATCCCCACGAAGGAAGGATATCGCACGGCGGGGCTGCGTTCTCCTGGGACCGTGGCGGAGCCCCCACGCGCATGATCCCAGTCCGCGATGGTGGCGGACGGAGGCCAGCAGAGGACCAGGCTTCAGGACCAGGGGCAAGGGCGCCAGGCCGAAATCGCCCCCCTCGCTCGACGAGTTGGCGTGACCGGATGCGTGGCCGGGTGATGGAGTCCATGTCGGCGATTGGCGCCCGGCCGAACCGGCTGGCATGACACGCACCCAGGCTTGACAGATAATTAGCTAAATGGCAAAGTTGCTCATATGCTAAGTAGCAGCATACTCAAGGCCCTGGCCAACGCACGACGATTGGAGGTTTTGAACTGGCTGAAGACGCCGCGATCCCACTTCCCTCCGCAAGTGGACGGCGACCTGGTCCGGGACGGAGTGTGCGGCCTCTTCATAGCCCGGAAGCTGGGGGTCAGCCAGCCCACCGCAAGCGAGCATCTGCGTGTCCTGACCCAAGCCGGACTGCTGCGGGCCAAGCGGATCAAGCAATGGACTTTTTACAAGCGGGATGAAACGCGGATTGCCGAAGCCAAGCGGGCACTGCGGTCGGCCTGGTAGCGAACCGCCGAGCGAAATGAATCAAGGAGCCTCCATGTCTGTCCATGACAACCTGAAAACTCTGGGGATCTCACTCCCACCGGCCACTCCAGCCGTGGGCGCGTTCCTGCCATTCGTGCGCACCGGAAACCTCGTGTTCCTCTCGGGGCACATCGCGAAGAAGAACGGCGCCCCCTGGGTAGGCCGTCTCGGCTCCGACCTGACCACCGAGCAGGGAAAGGAGGCCGCCCGGGGCATCGGCATTGATCTCCTCGGTACGTTGCAGGCCGCGGTGGGCGACCTGGACCGGGTCACAAGAATCGTCAAACTGCTGGTGCTGGTGAACAGCGCGCCCGCTTTCACCGAGCAGCATCTCGTGGCCAATGGGATCTCCGAGTTGCTTCGCGACGTCATGGGCGCCGCCGGCGCCCATGCGAGGAGCGCCTTCGGCGTAGCTCAGATTCCGTTGGGAGCTTGTGTCGAGATCGAGCTGGTCGCGGAAGTGAGCTAGCCCGGACTATTCAGACCTTGCGCGGACGGGTCCGGCGCCACCAGAGCAGGATGCCGCTGTAGAGCTGCACCAGCACGGACAGACAGGTCGCGAAGGCCAGAGAACGCGTCGGCCAACCCCAGATCTCGCCCGTATGTATGGAGCGCTGGATGTTCAGAAACCAGGTTCCGGGCCCCGCCTCTCGTGAACTCTGCACGCGCAGGACGTCCCCCGAATACTGGTCGATAAAGACCTGGCTGCGGCCGCCTGGCGTCTTGTCCTCAGGGAAGCGCATCTGAACGCGGTAGGCGGCCTTCGGCCCTGCAGGAATGGGAAAATTCCTGATCTGAGCGCCCGGAAGAGCGGCGCGGGCACGGCGCACAAGCTCATCGAGGGAGATGGGCGGGGTCCCCTCGACGAACGCCGACTGGGGCGGGGCCTGCGGTTGCGCGGGATCCAGCCTTTTGAGCATCGGATCGGTGACGTTTCCAAAGAACATGGTGAGGCCAGTTCCGGTCACGACCACGAGGAAGGCCGAGGTCCAAAAGCCGCTGATGTTGTGCAGGTCGAACATAAAGCGACGACCGGAATCGTCCCTGCGGAAGCGAAGCAGTCGCCGAGGCCACCACAGATACAACCCTGTCAACGCGGCCAGCAGGCACAGGAGGGTCGCGGTTCCGACGATGCGATTGCCCCACGGACCCGCCCTCAGGTTGAGGTGGAGGCCCTCAATCATGTTGGCCAGCCGGCTGCCGTTCGCGACCTCGGCCAGGATCCTGCCGGTGCCTGGATCAACCATTACGGCGCGGCCGGGCAGCGCCACGTTGATGGCGCCCGGTTCGTGCTCCGGGAAAACTACGCCACGCACCTTCTGTTGCGGAGAGGCGGCTTGCACCGCCACGACCAGGTCGTCGAGGGGGAGCGGTGGCACGCCGCTCTCTATGCGAAGGGCGGCGTCCTGGGCCGAGTTGATCTCTCGCTCAAAGACGAGGAGAGCCCCGGTGGCGGACGCGATCAGTATGAAAGCCCCGCCAACGAGGGCCATCCACAGGTGCAGTTTGAGCGCTGCTTGTCGAACGGTCATGGGGTGTGTGGTCCTCTTTTCAGAAGCTGAGGCGAGCAGCCGCCTGGAAGATGCGCGGGGCCGCCCACTGTCGCGGCTGGCCAAA
>JAENWE010000228.1 GCA_016650185.1 Vicinamibacteria bacterium
GGCGAAGCAGTCTCGGCAGGACGGCGAGATCGCTTCAGGCCATCGCAGAACGATGCGGCCTTCGCGATGACGGTGGTTGGGTTTGTTTCAACGGTTACGGATGTAGTCCGTGCTCAGCCGCGATGACGATGGGGGGCTTTGGCTGGGGCCGTCCGTTGTTCAGTTCGCCATGCCCGAAGAGCCACGGATGAGCCCCCCTTTACTTGGTGGCGACCCGGCTCAGCTCGTCGTACAGGAAGATCGCGGAGCGGATCGACTTCTTGAAGTCGCCGAGATCGAGGCTCTCGTTTTCTGAATGGGCGTTGCAGTACGGATCTTCGACGCCCATCAGCAGGCAGGGGACGCCGCCCAGCATCTTGGCGAAAGGCCCGACGAAGCCGATCGTGCCCCCCGCGCCGATCATGGCCGTCTCCTTGCCGTAGCCCGCCTTCAGAGCGCGGCGGGCCGCTTCGAACGCCGGACCCTCCGGGTCGGTGGTCCACCACGGCGTGCTGCCCGTCACCTTGGCCGTGACCTTGGCCCCATAGGGCGGATTCTTGGTCAGACGCTTCACCAGCAGGCGACCGGCGTCGGCTCCGTCCATGTTCGGCACCGTGCGCAGGGAAAGGCGCGCGCGCGCCGCGTTCACGATCTGGTTCGATGAACCCTGGAACGGGTGCGACTCCATGGCGATCACGGTGAGCGACGGCCTCGTCCACAAACGCTCATACACCGAATAACGCGCCTCGCCGGAGAGACGCACTCCGGGCAGAAGCCCCGCCTCCTTCTTGAACTGGGCCTCGCGAAACGGGAGCTTGCGGATGCGCCCGAGTTGCTTCGCCCCCGTCTTCGCCACCTTGTTGTAGAGGCCGGGCACGTTGAGCTTCCCATCCGCGGCGGTGAGATCGGCCAGGATGCGCGAAAGAACCTGCACCGGATCGGGGACCGCCCCGCCCCACATCCCGGAGTGTCGCGGCTGTTTGATCGTCTCCACTTCCACATCGACCTGCACGATCCCGCGAAGCTGGTAGGTGAGAGCCGGAACCCCGGTGTCGAAGTTCGCGGTGTCGGACAGCACGATGAAATCGGCATCGAGCATCTTCCGGAATTTCTTGAGGAACTGGGCCAGGTTCTCGGAACCGATCTCCTCCTCGCCTTCGATCACGAACTTCACGTTGCAGGGAAGCGACCCCACCGTCTTCAGATAACAGGCGACCGCGGCCACGTGGGTCATCACGCCGCCCTTGTCGTCGGCGGTGCCGCGACCGTAGAGCCGCCCGCCCTTCTCCACCGGTTCAAAAGGCGAGGTCGCCCAGCGAGACTCGTTGCCCACCGGCTGCACGTCATGATGGCCGTAGAGAAGAATCGTCGGGGCGCCCTTCTTGTGCATGAAGTCGCCGTAGACATAAGGGTGAACGCCCTCGATGGTGAGGATCTGCACGTTCTCCACCCCCACCGCGCGCAGGGCGTCGGCGATGGCGGAGGCCGACTTCTTCACCGCCTCGGGAGGGAACGGATGGGCGGAAATGCTCGGGATCTTCGAGAGCTCGATCAGGGTTTTCTTGAAGCCCTCGAAATTCGATTCGAGATGGGCAAGCGCTTCGTGGACAGGCGACGAGCCATTGGTCATGCTCGGTGTGATCCTTTGCTGGAGATTTTTTCAGAACTTCGGAAGGATGATGACGCTACCAGATCACGCGGCCTTCGGCAGAGGATCCGGCAGGGTTGATCCGGCCCGAGCGTCGATTCGAGGCGCCTGCGGTATCTTTGGCTTCTCTTCCCCCGACCTTCCAACCAGAGGACATCATGGATACAGAAATCACCGACATCCACGCCCGCGAAATTCTGGACTCGCGGGGGAACCCGACGATCGAGGCTGAGGTCACCCTGGGCGACGGAAGCTTCGGACGCGCCGCCGTGCCCTCGGGCGCATCCACCGGTTCGCGGGAGGCGATGGAACGAAGGGATGGCGACAAGAAACGCTACCTGGGAAAGGGAGTGCGGAAGGCGGTGGCGGCGGTGAACGGCGAGATCGCCGAACTGCTCAGCGGTGAAGACGGGCTTCGGCAGATCGTGGTCGACCAGCTGATGATCGACGCCGACGGAACGAAGAACAAGTCGCGCCTCGGCGCCAACGCCATCCTCGCGGTTTCCCTGGCCAACGCGAAGGCCGCGGCGGCCAGCGTCTCGTTGCCGCTGTACCGATACCTCGGGGGCCCGCTCGCCCGCACCCTGCCCGTACCTCAGATGAACATCGTGAATGGCGGCGCGCATGCCGACAACAAGCTCGACCCTCAGGAGTTCATGATCGTGCCGGTGGGCGCTGGGTCTTTCGCCGAGGCCCTGCGCATGGGCGCGGAGGTCTTCCACACCCTGAAGGGCATTCTCAAGAAGAAAGGCTTCGCGACCTCGGTGGGAGATGAGGGCGGATTCGCGCCCGACCTGCCCTCGTCCGAGGGAGTCATTGAAACCGTGCTCTCCGCCATCACCGCGGCCGGCTACAAGCCGGGGGCCGATATCGCGCTGGCTCTCGACGTGGCCGCGAGCGAACTGCACCAGGGAAAGAAGTACGTGTTCAAGAAGTCGGGTGAGAAGGAAAAGACATCCGATCAGATGATCGCCATGTACGAGTCCTGGGTGAAGAAATACCCCATCGTCTCCATCGAAGACGGCCTGGGCGAGAGCGATTGGGAAGGGTGGAAGGCCCTGACCGAAGCGCTCGGCTCCAAGTGCCAGCTGGTGGGCGACGACCTGTTCGTCACCAACCCGGAGATCTTCGCGGAGGGAATCGGAAAAGGCATCGCGAACTCGATCCTGGTGAAGGTCAACCAGATCGGCACGCTCACCGAGACTCTGGAATGCGTGGCCCTGGCCACGCGGTCGTCCTACTCCGCGGTCATGTCGCACCGCAGCGGCGAAACCGAGGAC
>JAENWE010000229.1 GCA_016650185.1 Vicinamibacteria bacterium
CGCCACCAGCACATCGACGAGTTCATCGTTCTGCAACCGGTACCGGCCCGACCGCCGAGCCTCCAAAGGCGTGCGGTCCGGAATCAACTCGAACGGAAGCGCTTCTGCGTTGAGTCGTTCGATGTCGTCGATGTGGATCCAGAAGTCGTAGTCCGCAGTCATCACCGGAATGCCGAGTGCGATCAGGGCGCGCCGGCCGATAAGGAGCGCGCGAAGGCCGCTCGCACTGATGGCGCGGAAGAAAAGCGCTTCGTCGAACTCAGACCCTTTCACCAAGGTTAGATTAGCCTCCATCCGTCGAGTCTGCCATGGTCAGGCGCAGCAAGCCCATGCCGCCGCCATAGCCATTGCGAAGGCCCCATTGTTCCTGCTTGGCCTGAAGCAACCCCCCGAGAGACCTCTGCCGTTGGCAGCCATTCGAATGCCTCCGCGCGGTGACGACGCAGGGGCGGATATGTTTCGCTCGACGAGTTCATCAAGGTTCTGCAGCGTCGCCCATTCACCCCCGCGGCCTCGGCGTGTAGTACTGTGTGCCGCCCGACAACGTCCGAAGCTGCTTCAGCAGATCGTCCACATCCTCCGCCCGCTTCGAAAAATTCACGTCCTCGGTGTTCACCACCAGCAACGGTGTCGCGTCGTAGTGGAAGTAGTAGTGGTTATAGGCCTGACCCAACTCCGCGATGTAGTCGCGCGCGATGCTGCGCTCCTCGGGTCGGCCCCGGCTTTGAATCCTCCGCATCAGGATGTCGGTGGGCGCTTGCAGGTAGATGACCACATCCGGCTTCGGCAGTCCCTCCGACAACGCCCCGTAAAGCTTGTCGAAGATCGACAGGTCGGAGTCGTCCAGGTTGAGATACGCGAAAAGCCGACTCTTCTCGAAGACGTAATCGGCCACCAGCGTATCGGCGAATAGTTTTCTCTGGACCAACTCGCGCTGCTGGCGATAGCGAGAAAGCAGAAAGAAGACCTCGGTCTGAAAAGCCGAGTGCGCCTTGCCGTCGTAGAAAGGCTTCAGGAAAGGATTTTCTTCCCATTCCTCCAGAACCTGGGTGGCGTCGAGACGCTCCGCCAAAGCCTCCACCAGGGTGGTTTTCCCAACGCCGATCACACCCTCAATGGCGATATAGCGGAACTTCATGCCTTCTTCTGGCATTCTAAGGTGTTCATTCACAGGGATCGACCCTCGCCATCCGAGTTCGGCGTGTCGACCAGAAAGCGCTCAGACATGGCTCGAAAACCCGAGGGAGACAAAAGGCGCCAGATTCTGGAGGGCGCGGTGGCCGTCTTCGCCCAAAAAGGCTACTTCACCGCCCGGGTGAGCGACATCGCAGGGTCGGCCGGGGTGGCCGATGGCACCATCTATCTGTACTTCAAGAACAAGGAAGACATCATCGTCTCCCTCTTCGCAGACGTTCTCGAACGGCATCTGGCCCGGGCGAAGGAGGAGATTGAAGGCGCCCGCACCCCCCGCCGGAAGCTCCTGGCCATTGCCCGGCATCACCTGGCCGCCTTGAGCGAGCGCCGCGACGTGGCCATCCTGTTTCAGACCGAACTGCGACAGTCGACGCTCATGTCGCGGCTTTCTTCCAAGGAACTGCGCAGCTACTTCGAACTGCTTTCGAAAGTGATCGAAGAAGGGCAGGGGACCGGCGCTTTCCGGCCCGAGCTGCCGCGGAGCCTGGTGGTGCAGTCATTTTTCGGCGCCCTTGATGAGCTAGTTACATCATGGATACTCTCCCCGACCCACTACAATCTCGTTGATTTGGCGGAGCCCGTGACCGACCTGTTTCTGGGCGGTCTCGATGCGCGTCCAAAGCGACCCAGAACGAAACGCCTCGCGAAGAGCGGAGATCGTAAGTGACCGAGACACTCTCAGAAATTTTCTACCGGTCCGTCGATCAGTATCAGAAGCCCGATCACCTGAAGGTGAAAAGGGGCAAAATCTGGACGCCGATCTCGTCCGCGGAATTCCGGACCGCGGTCGAGGAAGTGGCGGCGGGCTTTGAAAGCCTCGGCCTCAAGCCCGCTGAGCGCGTGGCCATCCTCGGCGAAAACCGGCCGGAGTGGGCCTATGCCGATCTGGCCGCCCTCTGCATCCGAGGGACCGTGGTCACGATCTATCCCTCGCTCCCCCCGAATCAGATTCTCTACATCCTCAAGGACAGCGGGGCGCGCATCGTGGTGGCCTCGAATCCGGCCCAGGCCGAGAAGGTTCTTTCGGTGAAGTCGGACGCGCCCGATCTTCAGCATGTGATCGTCATGGACGACACCGCGGTGTTTGGGACCCAGTCGCTTGCCGCGGTGCGCGAGGTGGGGCGTCGCGCCCTCGCCCTCGACAAAGATCTCATTCGGCGTCGCGCCGCGACCGTGCGTCCAGATGATCTGGCCACGTTGATCTACACGTCGGGCACCACCGGCGACCCCAAGGGCGTGATGCTGACCCACGCCAACCTTGGGTCGAACATCGCCACCTGCGCCCAGGCGATCTTCGCCATTCTGGGGCCGGCCGATTCGGTGCTTTCGTTCCTGCCGTTGTGCCACGTTTTCGAGCGAATGGGCGGTCAGTTCGTCATGCTGAAACGTGGCGTCACCATCGCCTACGCGGAGGCGTTCGACAAGGTCCCCCAGAACCTGGCCGAGATCAAGCCCACCATCCTGATTTCCGTGCCGCGGCTTTACGAGAAGGTGATGGCGAAGGTACGCGACAAGGTAGCCACCGCTCCGCCGCTCCGAAAACGGCTGTTCGCGTTCGCCGAGGCCACCGGCCGCGCGGTATTTGAGGCCGGCCAGCGGGGGGAGAAGCCGTCGCCGTGGCTCGCCTTCAAGTACGGCCTCGCCGATCGTCTGGTCCTGGCCAAAGTCCGCGCTGGCCTGGGCGGAAAGATCAAGATCGCGGTTTCCGGGGGCGCAGCCTTGCCGAAGGAGATCGGCTTGTTTTTCGGAGCCATGGGCCTTCCCGTCCTCGAGGGGTACGGTCTTACCGAGACTTCACCGGTCATCGCGGTCAATACCCCCTGGGACAACCGGCAGGGGAGCGTGGGCAAGGTGATCGGCGGAGTTGAGGTGACGATCGCCACCGACGGCGAGATCCTGACCCGCGGTCCCCACGTGATGCGAGGCTACTTCAACAAGCCGGAGGCGACCGCGGAAGTGATCGACAAGGAGGGCTACTTTCACACCGGCGATATCGGCCGTCTCGACGCGGACGGGTACCTGTACATCACCGACCGCAAGAAGGACCTGATCGTGACCTCAGCAGGCAAAAACCTCGCCCCTCAGCCGATCGAGAACATCCTGAAGACCCATCCGCTGATCGCGGAGATCGTCATGGTTGGCAATGCCCGCAATTATCCGACCGCCCTGGTGGTCCCGAATTTCGAGAACCTGTCGCGGCTGGCCGGCGAGAACGGCGTTGCGAAGGCCTCGCGGGAAGAGCTGGTCACGAACCCGCGCGTCATCGAACTGGTGGAGCACGCCATCGCCTCCATGTCGAAGGATCTGGCCCAGTACGAGAAGATCAAGAAGATCACCCTTCTTCCCATCGAGTTCTCTATCGATGCCGGCGAACTGACTCCAACCCTGAAGGTCAAGCGGAGGGTGGTGGAAGCCAAGTACAAAGACCTGATCGATCGGATGTACGCGCACGGCGCGTAGACGCGGGATCCAACCCACATTTCTTTGAGGATACGTTCATGACTAGCGAAACCGTTCTGGCGGTGGCCGCAAAAGGAGGCGACTTTCTGATCGAGGATCGCTCTCCCCGGGACATCTTCACCCCTGAGGACTTCACCGAAGAGCAGATCATGCTCGCCCAGACCGCGCGAGATTTCATGCAGAAGGACGTTCTGCCGAAGACGGCGGAAATCCTCAAGCTCAACTACGAGACCATCCGCGAACTGATGAAGAAGGCGGGTGAGATCGGTCTGCTCGCCATCGAAGTGCCCGAGGCGTATGGGGGTCTGGCCCTGGGCAAGGTGACGGGCGCCCTCGCCTCTGAGATCTCGGCCATGGAGGGGAGCTGGGCGGTCACGTTCATGGGCCACACCGGAATCGGCACCCTGCCCATTACGTACTTCGGCACCGACGAGCAGAAAGCGAAGTACTTGCCGAAGTTCGGCACCGGGGAATGGATCAGCTCCTATTCACTCTCCGAGGCGTCGTCCGCCTCAGACGCTCTGAACGCGAAGGCCCGTGCGGTGCTGTCGCCCGACGGTAAGAACTGGATTCTGAACGGCGAGAAGATGTGGCTGACCAACGGCGGCTTCGCCGATGTCTACATCACCTTCGCCAAGGTCGACGGCGAGCAGTTCACCGCTTTCATCATCGATAAGGGCTCGCCCGGCGTCTCGCTCGGGCCCGAGGAGCGCAAGCTGGGCATCAAGGGCAGTTCCACTCGCCCGGTGATTCTTCAAGACGCCGTCATTCCCAAGGAGAACCTGCTCGGCGAGATCGGCAAGGGCCACAAGATCGCCTTCAACATCCTCAACATCGGGCGGTTCAAGCTGGGGGCCGGCTGTGTGGGCGGCTCGACGGTCGCATTGAAGGCGGCCTGTGAATACGCGAAGGAACGCAGCGCTTTCGGCAAGAAGATCGCCGATTTCGGCCTGATCCAATCGAAGATCGGCGAGATGACCTCACGCATCTTCGCCGCCGAGTCGATGGCCTACCGCACCGCCGGCATGATCGACGCGAATCTCGAGGGCGTGCACGACAACGCCACGTCCTTGAAGCGCATCGAGGAATACGACGCCGAGTGCTCGATGGTGAAGGTGTTTTGTTCCGAAGTCCTCGACCACGTGGTCGACGAATCCGTCCAGATTCTGGGCGGCGCCGGCTACGTAGAGGACTATCCGGTCGAGCGGTACTATCGCGACGCGCGCATCAATCGGATCTTTGAGGGTACGAACGAGATCAATCGGCTATTGGTCCCGGGCCGGATGGTTCGTCGGGCCTTGAGTGGCGCCTTGCCCATCTTTGATGCCGCCATGGCGCTCCTCGACGAGCCGCGTCCCGAAGGCCGTCCCTCCGCGACCGATGCGGGCTTCCTGGCCGCCGAAGTCCGGCTGACCAAGGGCGCCAAGAAGATATCGCTCATGCTCCTTGCCCTCGCGGCGCAGAAGTTCCAGGCGAAGCTGCAGGATCAACAAGAGGTGATGGGCTTCTTCGCCGATGTGGCCATCGACACCTACGCTCTCGAGAGCGCCCTGCTCCGAACCCAGAAGAAGGCCGAGCGTGACGGCGAAGCCACGGCCGGGCCGTTTGTGGCGGCTCTGCAGGTCTTCGCGGAAGGAGCAGTGAGCCGGATCGAAGCCGCGGCCCGTCAGGCCCTACCCACCATCGAAAGCGGCGACATGCTCGCAACCTGCATGGAGGGCGTGGCCCGTTTCACCGACCGTCAGCCCGTCGCCACCATCCCGCTGCGCCGTTCTCTCGCTGCCTTGACCCTGGATAAAGACGGCTATCCCTTCTAGTGTGGTGACCCTCAAATAGCTATACCACTGGAGCGCCGATGCATCCCGGATCGCCGCGTTGCTCGTCGTTGCATATGTTCAATATGCGGCCTCCTCGGCGCCTTGCGCTCCGGGC
>JAENWE010000230.1 GCA_016650185.1 Vicinamibacteria bacterium
CTAGTCTCCTGTAACAGAGATTCGCGATATAAGTCTCTGTCCCTGGTCATCGGTGGTCCTTTGAGCGAACCGAGCGATGCTGGCGAGGATCTCATCGGCGCTCCTCGTCCAGACAAAGGGCTTCGGATCCTCGTTGTGGGCCTGTAGAAACTCACGGATTGCCCTCTCGAGTTCACGCACGCTACGGTGCGATCCACGCTTGATCTGACGTTGGGTGAGTAAGCCGAACCAACGTTCCACCATGTTGATCCAAGAGCCGTAGGTTGGTGTGAAGTGGACGTGGAACCGGGGACGCTTGACGAGCCAGCTCCGAATCAGGGGGGATTTGCGGGTCGCGTAATTGTCGATCACCAGGTGTACCGCCAGGTCTTGCGGTACCGACACATCGATGAGATCCAGGAACTTCCGAAACTCCACCGAGCGATGTCGCCGATGCGTTTGCCCCAGAACATTTCCCGTGGCCACGTTCAGGGCCGCGAATAGAGAGGTCGTGCCATGGCGTCTGTAGTCGTGGGTGCGGCGCTCCATCTGTCCCGGTCTCATCGGAAGCATCGGTTGAGTGCGGTCAAGTGCTTGAATCTGGGACTTCTCGTCGACGCACAGTACGACTGCGTTGTCGGGCGGGCTCATGTACAAGCCGACGATGTCCCGCACCTTGTCCACCAGAAGCGGATCGGGCGAGAGCTTGAAAGTCTGCGCGCGGTGGGGTTTGAGGCCGAATGCCTTCCAGATGCGGCTGACCGTCATGTGGGAGAGGCCGGTGCGTTTCGACAACTCCCGCGTACTCCAATGCGTCGCTCCCTTCGGCGTGGTCTCGAGCGTCTGACGGACGATTTCTTCGACCCGAGCATCGTCAACCTTGCGCGGCGCGCCTGGACGCCCCTCATCAAGCAAGCCATCCACCCGCTCACTTGCGAAGCGCGACCGCCACTTGCCAACCGTCCCGCTCGACAACCTCAACGCGGCGGCCACCGTCTTGTTGTCGTTGCCCTTAGCGCATTCCAGGACGATGGACGAACGCCGAGCCAGTCCGGCTCCCGTCTTTCGACGACGCGCCCATGAGATCAAGATCGACCGCTCTTCCTCACTCAATACAAGGTCCGCTTTCGGCCGTCCTGTTCGCATACGAGAGTAGAACACACCTTCTCGACTTATGCAAGGTATTTCTGTTACATGAGACTAGCGCACTGCGCAGGCTACGCCGACCCCGCTGACGACGGTAGGTTGCAACTGGTCTGCTTCAGCGATCCGCGATGGTCGGCGCGGGTGCTTCCGCCGTCTCAACTCGCGAGGCCCCGCCCATGAAACGCAGATAGAACGCGGGCATGAAGAAGAGGTTGAGGAGGGTCGAGGTGACGAGTCCCCCGATGATCACCACCGCGAGAGGATGCTCGATCTCGTGGCCGGGCTTGTCGCCCCCGAGGACGATGGGAACGAGGGCCAGCCCGGTCGCGAGCGCGGTCATGAGGATGGGAGCCAGGCGCTCCTCCGCTCCGCGCATCACCAGCTCTCGCCCGAAGGGCACTCCCTCTTCGGTCTCCAGGTGGCGATAGTGGCTCACCAGCATGATGCCGTTCCGGGCTGCGATGCCGAGAACGGTGACGAAACCCACCAGCGACCCGAGCGACAGTACGCCTCCACTGATGAGCACGGCCACCACTCCTCCCACCAGGGCGAAAGGAAGACTCGCGAACACGATGAGGGCGATCCGGGTGGATCCGAAATCCGCGTGCAGGATGAGGAAGATGCCGAGCAGGGCCAAAGCACCCAGGGCGAACAGGCGGTTCCTCGAAGCCTGCCGGGCTGCGTACTCGCCCAGAAACTCCGGGTGATAGCCGCTCTCGAAGGAGAGGGCGCCGACTCGCTGCTCGATGTCGCGGGCCACGCTGCCGAGGTCGCGGCCGCGCACATTGGCAGTCACGTCGATGCGACGTGAGGCGCTCTCGCGCTGGATGATGTTCGGGGTTCCGTCGACCCGGACTTCGGCCACCGCGGACAGGGGCACCCGGGCTCCGTTCGGCGCGTCGATGAGGATCTGACGCAGAGCTGCGGGATCGGTCCGCAGGGCCTCGGTTCCCCAAACCACCACGTCGAAGATCTTCTGCTCGTCGTACAACTCTCCGACCTTGGTTCCCTTCACCAGCGTGGTGGCGGCACGCCGGACGTCGCCGGGGGTGAGGCCGAAGCGGTCCGCAGCCTCGGGCTTGAAGCGAACTTCGATCTGCGGCACCAGGACCTGGGGCTCGACCTTGAGGTCGATGACTCCCTCGACGTCCTTCATGGAAGCACCGATCTCCTGGGCCTTCACCCGCAGGGTTTCAAGGTCGGGGCCATAAAGACGAACCACGATCGAGGCGCCGCTGCCCGACAGCACCTCCTTGATGCGTTCCTTCAGGTAGGTGAGAAGGTCGCGATAGAGCCCGGGATACCCATCCACCACCTCCTGCACCTTCGCCACCGTGGCTTCGTAATCGACGGCCGGGTCGAGACTGATCCACAGTTCGGTGAAGTTCGGTCCCACAACTTCGTCGGCGACCTCGGCGCGGCCGATGTGCGCCCCGAAGTTGCGGACGCCGGGAATCGCCCGCATTTCCTGGCTGGCCCGCTGTGTGATCCGGCGCATGGCCTCGATCGAGGC
>JAENWE010000231.1 GCA_016650185.1 Vicinamibacteria bacterium
GGTCGAGGACCTTCAGCGCCACACGGCGATCTGTCACGACCCAGTGGCAAAGGTCCGCCAGGAACTCCTTCTGAAAACGGGCCTCAAACGAGACGGTCAAACGATTACAGTCCGGCGGCGGAGCGGAGCTGTTCGGGATTCAATCGCCGCCCTCGTCCGCTTCGGGCTCGCTTCAAGGCTGCGCCCAGTCTCTTTGCATTTGCCGGCGACCGAAGCAGATGCTCTTGTATTTCCGGGCTCGGACATCATGAAGGAAGCCACGGCGGCGAGGGGGCGGCCGTCGTCTCGGACGCCCGGCTCATTTGGGCAGGACGACCTCGTGATAACCGTTCATCAGATGTCGACGCGCGTGCCGGCCCAGGCTGATCCGCTGGACGGGCCCCTGAACTACACGCTTTCGGCGAAAGACCTGACCCTACGGCGCTTGGTCTTCCTCTGGGGGTATCAGGTGATCCACAAGTCCTTCGAACAGGCGGCTCGGCTGGACCACGCCGCGGGCCCAGCCGAGGAAGCGGAGCTTGCTAGGGTTCTCAGATGGAGTCGCGGGCGCTTCGTGCCGTTGAATGACTCTTTGGGGGATCCGGAGTTTGCGAGAACCCGCGGCGAGGTCGAGAGTCGGACTGGGTCGTAGGCGCAGGTTCGGTCATCCCTACCTACGCGATCCTTGCCGGCTCAATAGCCGTGTGCCCGGCCGACCCGCCTATCCGGCCAGCAGCGGCCCTGCGGCGACCAGCTTCTTCCTGCGGGGGTCCACGACCAGCGAGAGTCCCTCAAGCGTCCGTGCTCCGAGGAGGGTCAAGTCCCCTGGCTCGGCGAACACCACCTCGTCGATGGTGAATTGCTTCTCGACTTTGAGAATGGCAAACCCCACGCTTCGGGTCACGGTCTGACCGTTCGCCATGAGGAATACCAGGTCCATCTTTTCTCGGTTGACTCCGATCTTCTCGAGAGTCTTCGCCGGGATCCATGTGTACTCGCTCCAAGTATCGACCAATGCGCGAGGAATGGTGACCGCCCGAGTGCGGTCCACATGATTCTCAAGCTTGCAGCCGACGTGGAAGGCGCCCATAGACGATGAGCATATTCGCGGCGGTCCGGGAGGCGCAAATCAGGCTGCCGAGCGACCCCCGATACCCGGCTGGACACGCGCATCCCGCTGGATTCGTCCAATCAGGAGGGGGGCGAGGTGCTTTCCGAATACTGGAGCAACGCCCACGTGATCACGCTCCGGGCGTGACCCTCCATAGGCGTCGGTTTCTCCTCCTGGGCGGCTTCAACAACGAACGCCACGGCGCGAGCCTCACCATCCTGGACCGCACCCACGCCAGCGGCACCGCCCCGGCCGAGAATCCGAAGTGACGCGGCGGACGATTCCGTGTTTGCCAGGAGGCGGGCGGATTCCGCACGCCGCGCCGGTTCGCAGCGCGGATCATTCAAGAAAGGCTTGCGTGCCCCCCTCCAACCCAAAGCCAAAACACGCCACTTTCATCGTGGCGCGTCAAGTTGGTTGAGTCAGCTGACTTGACTGTTCGACCACACGCCGGACGGGTTCAGAGCAACGCCCTGATGAGTTGTGCGTTGGGCCTTTCTTCTCCGAACAACAGTGCGGAGGTTTGATTGACTCATCTGATATTGCCGCGAGTCGTCCTCAGCGCAAGTCCTGCCGTTGCGCCTTTCTTCCTGCTGGCCCCGGCCACAACCTATTCGCAGACCTGCACATATTCGGTGACTCCGAATCCTGTGAAACCGATCGTGGCGGGTGGGACCTACAACATCACGGTGACCGCGAGCTCGTCGTCGTGTACGTGTACGTGTACGTGTACGTGTACGGCGTCGGAGTCGCTGAGTTGGCTGAGTATTGCGTCCGGGTCCTCGGGGACGGGGGCCACGTTCACCATGACCCAGGATGGGTCGGGCGGCAAACCCAGGTTCGCTTCCGCTTCCGACCTGCAGAGGAATCACCCAGCTTGACTGGTGGGTTCAGATCCGGTTGAATACCGGCTCGCTCGTGTCAAGCGCCTTGGGATTGTCCGGTACGATCTTCTTCGGGACGCCCCCCCGCAGTACTCCAGAGAACGCACTTGAGTGGATGCGCCTCTGGTCCGTAAGTTTGCTGCTGAGAGAACGCTTTCGCCGGGTCCGTTACCTTCTCAGTCGCCGTCGCTTCGATGACGAATTAGCGGATGACATCGCGTTTCATCGGGCGCCGACCCTCGCTTGCCCCACACGTCGTACGTACGGTTCCGGACGGAAACGTACGGAGGCGTACGGAACCTCCCCCGAAACCGCCACCTAACCCTTACGAATTGATGGGCCTGCGGTGGCACGGCGGTTGCTCTATCCATCCATATGGACCGAGCCATCGACCCCGTTTTCGCCGCTTCGCAGAAGCGCCGCCGATTGGTCATCGGGGCCATAGTCACTGCTGTCCTCGTGCTCGCCTTCAGCTACGGGCCTTCGTTGCTGAAGCCTTCCGTTCCACGCTCGCGCGTTCGGATCGAGAAGGTGGATCACGGGCCGGTTGAAGCCTCCGTCGAAGCGACCGGCACCGTCACTCCGGAGCTGGAGGAAGTCATCGTGAGCCCGGTCGATGCGCGGGTGACGCGCATCCTGAAGCGGGCGGGGGATGCGATCAAGGTGGGCCAGCCCATTCTCGAGCTCGACCTTTCGGAGTCGGCTCTGGCCTTCGAACGTGTGGAGCATGACGTGCAGCTCAAGCGTAACGAGCAGCGCCGGTCTCAGCTCGATCTGCGAAGGACGCTCGCCGACCTCGATTCGAGCACGGAGGCAAAGCGATTGGAGGTCGAGGCTTTGCGAGCACGGCTCGCCCAGCAGACGGAGCTCGCTGCTTCGGGCCTTGTGTCCAAGGACGGTCTTCGCGAAGCGCAGTTGAATGAGGCGCGAGCCGCACTGGAGCTGCAGCGGCTCATCGCCTCGCGCTCCATCACCGAGGAGATGAACAAGGCGCTGATCGACGGGATGAATCTGGAGCTCGCGACCCTCGAAGGCCAGCGTCGCGAGGCGCGCCGCGTGCTCGACCTTGGTTCCACGCGCGCTCCTCGCGACAGCGTAGTCACCTGGACCGTGACCGAGGCCGGAGCGCTCGTCCGTCGGGGCGAGCCGCTGGCTCGGCTGTCGGACCTCAAGTCCTTCCGGATCGAGGCCACGGTTTCCGCGATCCACGGCCGTGTGCTGCGGGCCGGGCTCGACGCGCTGGTACGCATTGGCAGCGTCGATTTGCGCGGCCAGGTCAGCACGGTCGAACCGACCGTTCGCGACGGCGTGATGCGACTCTGGATACGGCTCGACGAGCCCACGAACGCGGTGCTTCGGCCGAGTCTGAAAGCCGACGTGCAGATCATCACCGATCGACGAGCCGATGCGATCCGGGTAGCGCGGGGTCCGTTCCTCACCGGCGAACCGGCGCAGGACGTTTTCGTGGTTCGGAATGGTAGCGCCTTTCGCACCCGGGTGGAGTTCGGACTCATCGGGTACGACACCGTCGAAGTTGCGAAAGGCCTCGAACCGGGGGACGACATGATCGTCTCCGAGATGACCAACTACCTTCATGCACGGGAGCTGAAACTGAAATGAGCGTTCCAATGATCCGCCTCGACGATGTCGAGAAGGTCTACCGAACCGACCGCATCGAGACCGTGGCGCTCTCGGGCGTCAATCTCGAGATCGAAGAGGGCGAGTTCGTGTCCATCATGGGCCCCTCGGGCTGCGGCAAGAGCACCCTGCTGCATCTGATGGGCCTGCTGGATGCGCCGAGCAAGGGGACGATCTCGCTCTCGGGCGCTCCCGTCACCGACGCGTCCGACAAGTCCCTGGCCCGTCTGCGCAATGAGTCGATCGGCTTTGTCTTTCAGTCGTTTCACCTGATCCCTGATCTGTCCGTGCTCGACAACGTGGAAATTCCTCTGCTCTATCGCCGGGTGGGAGCGGCGGAAAGACGCAAGGCGGCGGAGGCGGCGCTCGAGCGCGTGGGCCTGGCGGCGCGCAAGCACCATTTCCCGTCCCAACTCTCGGGCGGACAGCAGCAGCGCGTGGCCATCGCGCGCGCCATCGTGGGGAAGCCCCGCCTTCTTCTCGCTGATGAGCCGACCGGAAATCTGGACAGCCAGATGGGTGATGACATCGTGGCCATCCTTCAGGATCTGACCGCGCAGGAGAAGACAACTCTGGTGATGGTGACTCACGATCCGCGGCAGGCGGAGAAGACCACGCGCACCATCCGCATGTTCGACGGCCGGCGAGTGAGCTGAACCGATGCTCAAGAACTACCTGAAACTCAGTCTGAAGATCCTGGGCCGCCGAAAGTTCTTCACTTTCGTGAGCCTGTTCGGGATCGGTTTCACTCTGATGGTGCTGACCCTGGCCGCGGCCATGTTTGACCACATCTTCTCGCCCTACCCGCCGGAGACCCGGGGCGATCGAACTCTCTCCATTTACAGCATCAAGCTCGAAGGCAAGGACTCGGAGTCCTCCGGGCCCGGCGGCTACGCCCTCTATGACCGGTACATGCGGGACCTCCCCGGCGTTGAGCGCATGTCCATTCTGTCCATGCCGGCGACCGTCCTCTCCTACTGGAGGGGCGCCCGTATCCAGTCGCTCATCAAGCGAACCGATGCGGACTTCTTCAAGATCCTCGACTTCGAATTCATCGAGGGCGGGCCTTATGGGGAGGCTGACGTCACTGAGGGCCGCGCGGTGGCGGTGATCAACCAGGCCACTCGCACGAAGTTCTTCGGCACAGCGCCGGCCCTCGGCCAGAGCATCGAAGCCGATGGCCAGACCTTCAAGGTCGTTGGCGTGGTGCCCGACGTCCCCATTTTTCGCTTGATGGCCACGGGAGACATCTACGTTCCGGTCACCACCGCCAAGTCCGACGACTACCGCCAGAACATCCGCGGGGGCTTCATGGCCATGTTTCTGCTCAAGGATCGGAGCGTCGTCCAAAGCGTCCAGCAGGAGTTCAAGGCTCGACTGGCAAAGGTCGAGCTACCTCCGCAGTTCCAGAAGATCCACGCCATCCCGGAAACCATCTTTGCCAATCTGGCCCGGGTGCTGATGGGCGACTTCGAATCGGAGGACGCGGGCGCCCGACTGCTCGCGATTCTTCTCACCTGGGCCGTGCTGTTCATGGTTCTGCCTGCGGTGAATCTGGTGAATTTGAACGTGAGTCGATCACTCGAACGCGCGTCCGAGATCGGGGTCCGCCGCGCCTTTGGAGCCTCGGCTCGCGACCTTCTCCTTCAATTCCTGTTTGAGAACATCGTGATCTCGGTGGTCGGCGGCGTTCTGGCCCTCATCGCCTCCGTCTTCATGCTCGGTGCGCTCAATGCTGCGGACCTCATCCCCTACGCCCATTTTTCGATCAATCTGAGGATCGCCGCCTGGGGCTTCGTCTTCGCCGTCGTTTTCGGGGTGATTTCGGGCGCCTGGCCGGCATGGAGACTCTCACGCCTGAGGCCGATCGAGGCGTTGGCCGGAGGTGCGCGATGATCCGTCATCTTTTCAAACTCATCTGGAATCGCAAGCGCGCGAACGCTCTGGTCATCTCGGAGATCTTCGTCTGCTTCCTGGTGCTCTTCGCGGTCCTGACCCAGATCCTGTACAACGTCTCCAACTACCGGAAGCCGCTTGGGTTTGCCTATGCCAACGTTTCCGGGCTCAACCTGCGCCTCCAGGACAACGAAGGCGGGCGTCAGACCTCTCTCACAGGCTCCGCAGCGATGTCCGAGCCTGTTGCCGAGAATCCCTACCAGGATCGACAACGCGCCCTCTTGCAGGTGGTGAAGGCGGATCCAGCGGTTGAGGACGCCGCCTGGGCTGCTCCGCTGCCCATGTCGCACTCGAACGAGACCCGCAGCCTGATGTTCCGAAAGCACCGCGTGCGGTATTCCATGGCGCGCTGCACCGACGAATACAAGGACGTGATGGGGATCGAGATCACACGTGGCCGATGGTTCTCGCCGGAGGACGATGGAGGCGGCTATGAGGCGATGGTGATCACCGAAGCCCTGGCCAGGCTCGCTTTCGGCGACGAGGATCCGGTGGGGAAGTCCTTCACCGCGGACCGGAGCGAGAGCGGCGAGCCTCTTCCCGAGAAGCGAGTGGTGGGGGTGATGGGCGCCTTCCGGCAGGAAGGCGAGATGGACGCCCAGGACGTCTATGCCCTGAGCCGACTGGAGTACTCCGGCCGCCCGATGAGCAGCATTGACGGGATGGCTCTGCGGCTGAAGCCCGGTTCTGACGCCTCGGTGGAGGCGCGCATCACCGCGTCGCTTCTGGCCGCGGCCCCCGACTTCTCCTTCAGGATGGAGCCACTGGAAGCGGCGGCAGAGTTCAACCGGCGGGCCTTCATGGCGCCGATCGCTCTTTTCGGCGTCGTCGCCTTGTTCCTGACCTTCATGGTGGCGCTCGGATTGTCGGGGGTTTTGTGGCAAAGCGTCACCAGCCGAATCCGCGAAATCGGAGTTCGGCGGGCCATGGGGGCGTCGGCGCAGGACGTCCGATGGCAGGTGATCGGGGAGTTGCTCGTAATGTCCACGATCGCCATCCTGGCTGGTGTAGTCGTCGTACTCCAGTTCCCGTTTCTGGATCTCCTGGGTGCTATGTCGCGAGGCGTCTTCGTGGCCGGTCTTTCCCTTACTATTGTCAGTCTCTACGGACTCGCGCTCGTGTGCGCCTTGCACCCGGCGCGTCTCGCCACCACTGTCCATCCCGCCGAGGCCCTTCGCTACGAATGATCCTGATCGTCGATGACGATGCGTCCGTTCACGCCTCCCTTGGGCTCCTGCTGAAGCAGGCGGGGCATGCGTGGAGAGCTGTCTCCAGCCGGAGTGAGGCGGTGGCGTGGCTTTCGACGAACGAGTGCGACCTCGTGCTGCAGGACATGAACTTCAGCCGCGAGACCAGTGGGGCGGAAGGTCTCGCCCTCCTGGGCGAGATCCGAAGCGCTCATCCAGCGCTTTCCG
Source organism: Vicinamibacteria bacterium (assembly GCA_016650185.1). GTDB lineage: Bacteria > Acidobacteriota > Vicinamibacteria > Fen-336 > JAGNNV01 > JAGNNV01. Next base: position 6,984 of record JAENWE010000231.1, read on the forward strand.
TCATTCTCATGACCGCCTGGGGATCGATACCGCTTGCCGTGGAGGGGATGCGGCTGGGGGCGGGCGATTTCATCACCAAGCCCTGGACCAACACCCAGGTGGTGCAATCGGTTGAGACCGCGCTCGGCCTGGCCAAGGCGCCCAAGGCCGACGGGACGGCCGCGTCCCGGGAGCAACTAGACAACGACTTCGATTTCGCCGGCCTCGTGGGTGAGGACCCGGGCCTCCTCCGCGTGCTGCAGATCATCGGCCGTGTGGCCGGGACCGACGCGTCGATTCTGATCACCGGTGAAAGCGGCACCGGCAAGGAACTGGTGGCTGAAGCCATCCATCGCAATTCCAAGAGACGCGCCGGGCCGTTCGTGAAGGTCAATCTCGGCGGCATCCCCGCGGGCCTCTTCGAGAGTGAGATGTTCGGCCACGTGAAAGGTGCTTTTACCGACGCCCGCACCGATCGTGTGGGACGGTTCACTCTGGCCCACGGCGGCACCATCTTCCTCGACGAGGTGGGCGAGCTGGATCCCGCCTCCCAGGTCAAGATGCTGCGCGTTCTGCAGGACCGGACATTCGAGGTCCTGGGCTCGAGCCAGACTCGCAGCGTGGACTTGCGCGTGGTGGCGGCCACGAACCGCAATCTGCGCGATGCGGTCGAAAGCGGAGCCTTCCGCGAAGACCTGCTGTACCGCCTGAACCTGATCGCCATCCACCTGCCCCCGCTGCGCGAGCGGCGAGGCGATATTGAGCTGCTCGCTCGACAGTTCCTTCACGCCGTCATGGCGGCTCATGGCCGTGAGGGTATCGAGATGAATGGAAGTGCGGTGGACTATCTCGGCGCACAGGAATGGCCGGGTAATATTCGAGAACTTCGCCACGCGATCGAGCGGGCGGTGCTGGTGGCGCCTCGGCCGGTGTTGAGCGCAGCGGACTTCCGCGATGTCGCGGCCATGGAAGCGCCGGGCTCCACCCGTGATCCTCTTCCCGCGGTTGGCAGCATGACTCTCGACCAGATCGAGCGCGCCATGATCGTGAAGTCTTTGAAGCACCATGCCGGAAATCTCACTCGGGTGGCGGAGTCTCTGGGCATGAGCCGGCCCGCTCTCTATCGACGGATCGAGAAGCACGGCATCACTGTCTGAGCGGGCCCACGGCTTCGAGGTCAACGGCGCGACCGTAAGTACGATTCGATAACAAACATCGGTATCTCCCTTTCGACCGCTCAGCAGCGGGCTGCTAGATCCGTGACCGTTGGAAGAAACCAAACCACCGTCATCGCGAAGGGCCTGATCGTTCTGCCTGGCCTGAAGCGATCTCGCCGTCGTGCCGAGACTGCTTCGTCCCACGCCTTCCGTCGGGGTCCTGCTGAGGACGACGGTCGAAAACGCCACATATTGGGCACTTTTCGGAATGAAGGCGTCTACCAAATAGTCACGGACGGAGTCCGTCCACGGCTCGCAGTGACGGGAAAGTGCGTGAAATGGGGCGCATTCGAC
>JAENWE010000232.1 GCA_016650185.1 Vicinamibacteria bacterium
ACGCGGTGGAGCCGCACGTGACCGCGGTCCAGAGCGGTGAAGTACACATACGCTCCGTCCGGCGAGAACGAGAGGTTGCTTTGACGGTTGTCGACCACGCTCCCGATTTCACGCCGGCCGGCGCCGTCGGCGTTGATCACCCAGGCGTGCGTGTCCTCCATCGTGGTCTCGAGATCGGTGAGACCGCGCTTTGTGCCCAGGAAGGCGATCCGCTTGCCATCCGGTGAGAAGGTCGGCTGATACTCGGCGCTCTCGGTGGTGGTGATCCGGCGGACGCTTCCATCCGCCACGGAGATTGCCACCAGGTCCTGGTTGTAGAAGTAGTCGGGGTCGTGGTCGAGGTTCGACACCGCCGCGATTTCCCGGCCGTCGGGAGACCAGTCGATCGAATGGTACTCGCGCGGGCTTTGGGTGAGAGCGCGGGGCGTGCCTCCCGCCACGTCGATGACGAACACTTCACGCCGGCGGTTGTCGTTGAACCGAGTGTTGCCTTCGCCGGCGGTGGGCTTGTAGAGGTAGCGGGTTATGACCACGGGATCACCGGTCGCGTCCGCGGTCTCGGGCCCGGGCACCGCCGACACGAAGGCGATCTGCTTCGAGTCCGGGGACCAGGTGATCGACGAGCCCTCGAAGGTGAGGGGGGAGTTGGTGCCGGTGACGTCGGCCAGGAAACGGATACCCGTGCCATCCGCGTTGGCGACGTGAAGGCCGTTCGTCTCGCCCATCTTCCCGCTGAATGCGATCATCTTTCCGTCGGGCGACCAGGTGGCCGAGCCCGCGCGATCCGCTTCGCCGCCCACCCGGGTTGCTTCTCCCGACGGCAGGGCGGCGAGATAGAGTTGGCGGTAGGAGCGTCCGGTCATGCCGTTGTAGTCGATCGCGTAGGCCACCCGACTGCCGTCGGGCGAGAGGGCCACCGAGCCCACGGAGCGCATTTTGTGAAGGTCCATGCTGGTGAGCGGACGTGCGGAAACCAGAGCGGCCGAGGCGAGGGCCGCGCAAAGAGTCAGGCGGAAAAGGAGGCGGTGGGTGGTCATGCGGCTCTCTTTCTTTTTCGAGGGTTGCGGTTCGCCCGGGTCCGGCCTATCAGGGGAGTCTTCTTTTTCGCCACGCGCTTCGGGCGCTTCGCCTTTGCGGCTGGTCTGGCCCCCACCCCCAGGATGCCGGTCCAACGAGGAGTTTGCGCGGTGGTCTCAATGTCGAACAGATCCAGGATCCGGGAGACGGTGTGATCGACCAGGGCCTCGACGGTTTGGGGGCGGTTGTAGAACGCGGGCATGGGCGGCGAGATCACCACGCCCATGCGGGACAGCTTCAGCATGTTCTCGAGATGGATGTCGGTCAAAGGGGCTTCGCGAACGGCGAGAACCAGCCGGCGGCGCTCCTTCATCACCACGTCGGCGGCGCGGTGAACCAGATCGCCGCTGTGGCCATGGGCGATGTCGGCCAGGGTCTTCACGCTGCAGGGAAGAATCACCATGCCCATGGTCACGAACGAGCCGCTGGAAATTCGCGCGCCCTGGTCGTTGTCCTTGTACCAGTGGGTGGCCAGGGCCCGGACCTGATCGAGGGTGTGGTCGCTCTCATGGATGAGCGTCCGCGCGCCCCAGCGGCTCAGGACCAGATGACTCTCGACGTCGGTCTGGCGAAGCGCTTCCAGCAGTCGGATGGCGTAGATCGATCCGGTGGCCCCGGTCACGCCCACGATCAGGCGTCTCGGCCTTGCCTCACTCTCTTGAGTCACATGAACTCGTGGAGGCGCTCGGCAAAGAGCCACACTCCGAAAGCCACGCTGCACACGCCGGAGAGGTACTGAAACCGGAGGTGCAGTGTTTCATAGCGCGAGCGCAACGCGGCGAGAGGCAGGGTGAGCAGCCCGGAGAGGCTCCCCATGCCCACGAACGCTCCGAAGGCGAGAGCGGCCATGTAGAGAAGCCCCTCGGCCGCGGTTTTGGCCGTCGCCATCACGAGGAGGGCGAGGCCGCCGCTTCCGGCCACGCCGTGAACGAGGCCGATGGCGAACGGGCGCACACCGAACCTCAGAGGGTGAGTGTGCTGGTGAACCGGCTCCTGGCGGGCCTGGTGCGTGTGGAGATGCGCGTGCTCCTGGCCGTCGTGCTTGTGGGGATGGGCGTGAAGACGGAAGCCGGCGCGGGCGGAGCGAACGGCGTAGAGGCCGAGGCTGACGAGCATGACCGCGACGATGATCTCGAGCCGTGAGGCGGCGAGCTCGGTGATGTTGATGCGGAGAGCCACGATGAGACCGCCCAGGGTCAGGAGGGACGTGGCATGTCCCAATCCCCAGAAGGATCCGATCAGAGACGACCGGCGCCAGCTGGGCTCGGCAGTGACGATGGTCGACATCGCCACGACGTGATCGGGATCGAGCGCGTGTCGCAGTCCCAGGATAAATCCGAGGACAACGGCGCTCCAGAGCAGGGTCGTCATGCGGTCGCTACGATACGGGATTCACGACTCACGTGTGTGGGCCACCGAGGCTCGGAGCAACCCAACACCGTCATTGCGAAGGACGCATTCTGTCCTCGTGGAGCGCACCAGCCTGGCCTGTACACTGAAGCAATCTGGCGTCCCGTCGAGACTGCTTCGTCTGATCCATTCCGGCGGAGTCCTGCTGAGAGACCTATGCGAGAAGGGCCCATTTCGGGCACTTTTCGATCGGCCTGGACCCCGGCTTTCGCCGGGGTGACAGGGGTGGGGTTTCTCCCACAAGTCACGGACGGAGTCCGTCCACGGCTCGCAGTGACGGAAAAGCTCAACGAAGACCAAGTCCCCGGCCCGATCTACAGGCGCACGTATTCGTACTCGAACGGGAGGCCCTTGATCCCCGTTCTGGGCATGCCGATCCAGTTGGCGATCTTGCCGGGCTCGGTGACCGGAGTCATCAGGGACCGCACGTAGTCGCGGTCGGCCTCGCTCGGCAGCCACTGATCCTTGCGGGCGTCGTAGTCGCCCGGGGAGAGCAGGCGACCATCGGGGTCGAACGGCATATTGGCGTAGAGACCGATCTTGCGGTTGAAGCGCTTCGAGGGAAGAGAGAACCGGAAGGCGAGGCCCGCTTCGACCAGATGCTTGTTCCAGCGATCGACGCCGCGCTGGCAGTCGTCCGCGTATTCGTCGCGCAGGACTTCGTTCATGGCGTTGCGCAGAGGCACGTCATCGTCCACCACCACGCCGTCCTTGAGGATCGACATACGATACGTTCCGTCGATGGCCTTGTGATCTTCGTAGGTCGACTCCTTGGCTCGTCCCTTGAGCCCGGCCGCGAAATAGGACGCGGCATTGCTCGAGACCTCGCCGCCAAAAAGATCGAGCGACAGCGTGTACCAGAGATTCAGGTACTTCTGGATCATCTCCAGAGGGATGCCGCCCTGGGCGCGCGCATCGTCGTTTGGATCTTTGGCTATGAGTTCGGCGGTGCGTGCGACCACGCGCTCGACCCCGCTCTCGCCCACGAACATGTGATGGGCTTCCTCGGTCAGCATGAAACGCGTGGTGCGGGACAGCGGGTCGAAGCCCGATTCGGCGAGCGCCAACAGCTGATACTTACCGTCGCGGTCGGTGAACATGGTGAACATGAAGAAGTCCAGCCAGTTGTCGATGGGCGCGTTAAAGGCGCCCAGGATCCTCGGCTTGTCCGGGTTGCCGCTGCGGCGCTGGAGCAACTCTTCCGCTTCCTCGCGGCCGTCTCGGCCGAAGTAACTGTGAAGGAGGTAGACCATGGCCCACAGGTGACGGCCTTCCTCCACGTTCACCTGGAAAAGATTGCGCAGGTCATACAGCGACGGCGCGGTGAGGCCGAGCAGCCGCTGCTGTTCGACGCTCGCGGGCTCGGTGTCGCCCTGGGTCACGATCAGGCGACGCAGAGTGTTGCGATGTTCGCCCGGGACCACGTCCCACAGAGGCGCCCCGATGTTGTCGCCGAAGCCGATGGTGCGGTCCTTGATCGGATCGGCCAGAAAGATACCCCAACGGTAATCGGGCATCTGCACGTAGTCGAAGTTGGCCCAGCCGTCGGCATCCACGCTGATCGCGGTGCGGAGCCACACATCCTTCTCCTGGAAACCCGACGGACCCATGTCTTTCCACCACGAGATGTAATTCGGCTGCCACTCTTCGAGGGCGCGCTGAAGCTTCTTGTCGCTTCCGAGCGAGACGTTGTTGGGGATCTTGGCTTCGAGGTCGATGTTGGTCATTACTTGTCCCGGTAGTTGAGGGGAGGTTTCTGGTCCGCGGGCACCCGCGATTTGTATTCGTAGCCGGCGCGACGCTTGTCGAAACTGTCGCGGGCGGCCTTGACCAGGGAAGGATCGGTGAAGAGGTCCATCGCGGAAAGAGCCAGGGTCTTGGCCGCGACCACCATGCCCTTGCGGCCGATGGACATGCCCGCGCAGGCGGCGGATTGCCAGCTATGAGCGGGGGTGCCCGGGACATAGGTCGCGGTCGACAGTTCCGAGGTGGGAACCAGCCAGCTCACGTCGCCGAGGTCGGTTGAACTCGATTCGACCGTTCTCTTGAGGGTCTGGATTTCCGCCTCGCTTCCCAGGGGAAGCCGATCCTCGGACGCAGTGAAGGACGCCGCCATCGTGCTCGCGAAGGACGTCTCCTCGGGCGAGTAACGGAGCCCTCCCACTCGCCGCAGGTTCTTGTCCAGAAGGGCGGCCAGTGCGTCGTTGGGTAGAGAGTTGTACACGCTGTTGATCAGCTTCATCTCCATGACGGTATCGGTGGCGAGAGCGCCGGCCTGGGCGATCTTCACGATCCGCTCCCAGATCCCGTCAAGAGTCGGCATGTGCGAGTGGCGCGCGTAGACATAGGTCTCGGCGAAGGCGGGGACCACGTTCGGAGCCTCGCCGCCCTTCGTGATGATGTAATGCATGCGCGTTTCCTGAGGGACATGCTCGCGGAGGAACTCGATGCCCATGCCGGTGAGCATCACCGCATCAAGAGATGAGCGGCCCTTGTCGGGGTTGCCGGCGGCGTGCGCGGCCTGGCCGCGGAACCGGAACTTCGCGGTGATGTTCGCGAGGGTGGTGCCGACGCTCGCCTCGTTGCGATCGCCCGGGTGCCAGGCCAGCATCACGTCGACATCCTTGATGAGGCCGGCGCGGGCCATGTAGATCTTTCCACCGCCGCCTTCCTCGGCCGGAGTTCCATAGAGGCGAATGGTGCCGGGGATTTTTCGGGCCGCAAGTTCATCTTTCACCCCGATGGCTGCGAACACCGCGCCCGTGCCCAGGAGATTGTGCCCGCACCCGTGTCCGGGGTCGCCTTCCACTCTCGCCTTCTTCTCGGGGATGTCCTGCTGGGAGAGCCCCGGGAGCGCGTCGTATTCGGCCATCATGCCGATGACGGGCTGGCCGCCACCCCAGGAAGCGACGAAAGCGGTCGGAATTCCCGCCACGCCCTCCTGCACCTCGAAGCCCGCCGCCTTCAACTCCGCGACATGCGCGGCCGCGCTCTTAGTCTCTTTGTATCCGACTTCGGAGTACTCCCAGATCTTCCGGGAGAGGTCGCCATAGTGGGCGGCCTTCGCGTCCATGGCCGCGAGCAACTTCGCGCGATCCGGTTCCTTGAAGCTTTGATCAGCCGCGGGCGCTGCGAGCGCCGCGGCTAGAAGCAACGCGCTGGCCGTTGTTGTCATTCTGAAGTGTCCTTAGATAGCCGTCATCGCGAGAAGGGAATCGGAAGCCATTTCGAGGAGGGAGTCCGTCGGCTGACGACGAAGCAATCCCGCCGAGATCGCTTCAGGCCCTGGAAAACGTCGAGTCCTTCGCGATGACGGAAGCGATGCCCTACCCGTCATTGCGAGGAGGAATCCGTCGGCTGACGACGAAGCAATCCCGCCGAGATCGCTTCAGGCCCGGAAAAACGTCGAGTCCTTCGCGATGACGGAGCCACGCCCCGAGTCCTTCGCGCTGACCGCACGGCTCCTCCCGTCATGTCCGCACCCAGGAGAACTTCGCTCGTTCCGGTTTTCCATACAGAGTGAGGGCGCCGTGCTCGCCCACCGCGTTCGGACGCTGGAAGATCCAGTTCTGCCAGGCGGAGAGGCGGCCGAAGATCTTGGTCTCCATGGTCTCGGGACCGGCGAAGCGCAGATTCGCCTCCATGCCGGTGAGC
>JAENWE010000233.1 GCA_016650185.1 Vicinamibacteria bacterium
GAGCGGAGCGAGCAGAGCAGTGATGGCGCCGCCGGTGAAGTTCCCCGAGAGCACAATGCGGTCGTCGATCTTGATGTCGTAGTAGTCGGCGGTGAAGTCGAAGCTCTTGCTCGGTGTGAACGCGAACCCGCCCGTGAGTTGTACGGTGTTCTCGGCCTTGAGGTCCTGGGCCCCGAGCACCCTCGCTACCGGACTTGCCACTGCGAACGTTCCCACCTCGACGGGCACCGTGCCCTGCCCGGGAAGGTTGATGAAGTTGGTGCTCACCGCGGAAAAGTTCGACTGAGCGAGAGAAGGCGCGCGAAAACCGGTGCTCGCAGCGCCGCGAAGCACGAACTGATCACTGGCCTGAATGCGCAGGGTGACCTTGCCGTCCACGGTACTGCCGAAGTCACTGTAGTGTTCGAAGCGTCCGGCGGCACCCATGCGAACCCGGGAGGCCACGTCTCCCTCGAGGTCGGCGTACAGGGCCACGTTGCTGCGGGACTTGTCTACCGCATTGGACGGCCGAAATCCCGGGAACACCTGCGCGCCCGGAACCGCGGTCGCGCCGTTCGAGGCCTTGACCCCGCCGTCGCGATATGAATCGGGTTCGCCTGCCTTGATCTGATAGCCCTCACGCCGAAACTCCGTTCCGAAGGCCACGTTCAGCGGCCCGGCCAGGCCCACTTCGAACTCGCGCGAGAGGTCTATGTTGCCGAGGATCTGATCGGCCACGAAGGTTCCCGCATAGAACTCGGTCTTGGAGGTGGGACCGAGAGACGCATTCAGGGTATTGGTGATGTTGAAATCCATGCTGTTCCGACCGCCCTGGAGAGAGGCATCCCAAAACCAGTCGCTCTTGGTCCCGCGGATGCCGATGGTTCCCGAGCTGTCGCCGATCGCCGTCTCGATGAGCGGGAGGAAGCCGATGGGGTAGATCTGAGGCCAGTTCTGAGTGAACTGCAGCGCGCGCCGGTAGAAGCCGGGAGCGACCGCGTCACGCTTGCTGTAGCCGCCGAAAGCGTAGACGAAGCTTGTGTCCCCCGCCGGCACCTGGGCATTGATGAAGGTCAGATAGTCGGTGGTCTCGGCGTCGCCCACCCAGTGGCTGGGCTGGGCCACCACGTTGTTGCCCGCGTCGCCCACGACGATCTGGTCACGCGGATCAGGCCCCGCCCGGTTTGTCCTCCCGCGATCGCGATACTCGGCAGTCACGTTCGCCCAGCCCTTGCCAAGCTTGAATCCCTTGTTGAACCCGCCGTCGAAAAGCTTGCCATCATGCGTGGTGTCGCCTCCGACGCCCTGATCGGTCGCGGTGGTTCCGGCTCGGAGCGAGACGCGGGCCTCCGAAGGCCCGGACTTGAGAACGATGTTGATGACCCCGGCGATCGCGTCCGACCCGTACTGAGCGGCCGCGCCATCGCGCAGGATCTCGATGCGCTCGATGGCGTTCACGGGGATGGCGTTCAAGTCCGCGCCGGTTGAGCCGCGTCCCATGGTGCCGTTCACGTGAACGAGGGCGGTTGTATGCCGCCTCTTCCCGTTGATGAGAACCAGGACCTGATCGGGTCCCATCCCACGCAGGCTGGCCGGGCGAACGGACGCCGAACCGTCGGCGATGGTGGTTCGCGGGAAGTTGAACGAGGGGGCAAGCCGCTGGATCACCTGCATGGTCTCGGTGGCCCCCGTCATCTCGATCTGCTTCGCGGTGATGATGTCCACCGGCACCGCCCCTTCCGCTTCGACCCCGACCGCCCGCGATCCGACCGTGATCTCCTCGGAGAAGGTGAGGGCGAGCGCAAAGTCGTGTGTGACGGTGCCCGCCGTGGGCCTGAAGGACCAGGACCTGGGCAGCAGGCCGGAGGAGGTCACGCGGACCTCGAGAGGCGCGTTCGTGGGAGTGCCTGCGGGCAGAGTGAGGGTGAAGCGCCCGTCCGCCGCCGTCGTGACGCTGAGCTTCCGGGAGTCGATCGAGACCGTGGCTCCGGGCAGCGACAGACCATCGTCGCGCGTGCTTACCGTGCCAGTCAGAACCATATCCTGGGCGACGGCGGCCGCTGGCAATGTCAACGCTGCTAACAGGACCAAAAGGTTTCTTTTCATGGACGGCTCCTCTTCGAAAGCGGCGGAGATAGCCGCCGGGATAGTTCCGGCAGGATACACCCCCTGCCTCCGCAGCCCGTGGTGAAAGTCTGCCGGCATTCGACGAACGCGGCATCCCGTCTGGACTGCGTTGTTCGTCGCCTTGCCAGGCCGACATTCTCAAAGACCGAGGTGTGTCCGGCGGCAAGGTGGGTCTTGAAGAGCGCGTCCGATTCTTCATCGCCCATGGCCTCGCCCAGGCGCCGCCTCAGGTCGAGTGGACCATCGCGACTCTCGTGCCCGCCGGCTGCCGCATGATCAAGTCGAAGACCGGGACCGCCCTGATGCAGCATGCCAACGACATCACGATTAGCGCTTGCAAGGCCGGACTCGCGACCTTGCGGGAGTAGAGTCTCTGCCCGCTGGTCGCCGGAGGGCCACCGACAGTTCGCTCGGACGCGCGTGGTCAGCCGGGACCGCACTTATGGAGAGTGACCGACCTGGTTGACTCTCGAAAGGAGCCTGGAAATGACGAGGAAGAAGATCGGCGTGATCCTGGCGGGTTGCGGTGTCTACGATGGTTCGGAGATCCATGAGGCGGTGATCACGCTCCTGGCCCTCGATCGTCACGGGGCCGAGGCGATCGTGTGCGCGCCCAACGTGGAACAAATGCATGTGGTCAACCACCTGACCGGGCAGCCGGAAAGCGGCGCGACGCGGAACGTGCTCGTCGAGTCCGCGCGGATCGCGCGCGGGAAGATTCGCGACATTGCTCAGGTGGACGCGGCGGACCTCGATGGCTTGATCCTGCCGGGAGGCTTCGGGGCCGCGAAGAACCTGTGCGACTTCGCGGTCAAGGGAAAGGAGTGCGCCGCCGATCCCGAGGTTGCGCGCCTGGTCAGGGACGTGCACGCACAGAAGAAGCCGGTCGCTTCCTTATGTATTGCCCCGGCGCTGATCGCGCGCATCTTGGGCGCTGAGAGCCCGAGCCTCACCATCGGGACGGACCCCGACACCGCCTCCGCGCTCGAAGCCATGGGCGCTCGCCACGTCGAGTGTCCGGTGCGAGAGATGGTGGTCGACCGCGAGAGGAAGTTGCTCTCGACTCCCGCCTACATGCTCGCGGGCAACATCTCAGAGGCGGCGGATGGGATCGAGAAGACTGTCGCGGCCCTGATCGAGATGGCCTGAGAGTCGGTCCTGGCGATCTGCAGGGTGATCCGGGATCCGTCAGTCCTGGCCGAGTTCCAGGGGCGTCGGAACGGCACTCAATCCTAGAATGAGGCGTGGCTCGACGAATTGGAATCTTGACCGGTGGCGGGGATGTCCCCGGGCTCAATTCCGTCATCAAGGAAGTCGTCTACCGGGCAACCGAGAATGATTGCGAGGTCCTCGGCATTCGCCGGGGCTGGGAAGGTCTGACCCACCTCGACCACGCGAGCGCTGAGTCGCGAGGGAAGTATCTGTTGCCGCTTGATCGCGCCAATACCCGCACCATCGACCGGTTCGGCGGAACCGTGCTGCACTCGAGCCGCGTGAGCCCGACCCAGATGCGATCGCTCCCGGAGTTTCTTGCGGCCGAGACGTTTCCGAATGACGGATCTGTGTGGGATCTCAGCTCACACGTTTTGAAGAATATCGAGCGGCTCCGTCTCGACAACATGATCGTGATTGGCGGTGACGGGACATTGAGCTTCGCCTATCGGCTGGAAAAGCTCGGGATGAAGGTGATCGCCATCCCCAAGACCATGGACAACGATGTCCAGGGCACCGAGTATTCCGTGGGGTTTTCCACCGCGATCACGCGGGCCACCGCGGCCATTCAGCGGCAGCGCACCACCGTCGCCTCTCACGAGCGGGTCGGGATCTTCCGCGTCTTTGGTCGAGATTCCGGGTTCACCGCCCTTTACACCGCATACGTCACCTCATTGCGCTGCGCCATTCCCGAATTCACGGTCAATCTGGACAAGCTCATCGAGCTTCTGATCCAGGAGAAGCGGGACACTCCCAGCAACTACGTCATGTGCGTCCTCTCCGAAGGAGCACGCTGGGAGGGATACCACCCGGAAAC
>JAENWE010000234.1 GCA_016650185.1 Vicinamibacteria bacterium
ATTCCCTTGCGGGTTTCCCTGGGGGGACCATTCTTGCCTGTTGCGTCGATGTCGTCGCCTTGAGCCTCTCCTCATTGGACACACTCCAAAAAGGGTCGGCTCCCAAGCGATAGGAGCATCGCAACCTCCAAGGCTGGGAAACTTAGCACATCTTTGTGTGGGGGGCCGCACTCTTGTTTCGTTTGCATGCTTAGCCCCCACAAACGAGCGAAGCGAGCGGAGCCATCCAGAAAACCCCCGTTCGCTCCGGCCGAAGTGACAAACGAGCGATAGCGACTTTGCTCTGGTGTGGGTCCGCGAGCGGAGCCACTCAGGAATTCGGCCCGCGCTTGGCTTCCGATCAATCAATTTCCGCGGCTAAATACCAGGTGTCGTTTCGGGGGTCTCTGAAAATGAGATATGCGGCCGTAGCACCTTCGCCGGCAACCTCCACGTCCCACTCTTCGCGGGCGAAGGCCTCTTCGTTCCACCATTGCGTCGACAACACATACGGGCCGGCGCTTTTCTCCACGCGCCCGCGGATATTCAGGAAGCGGTCGTGGTCGGAGACCTGCAGCGAGACGGGATCGCCGTTCATGTCGACACGAACGGTCGCATGAGCGGGGGGACGAATCACGCGCAACGCCGAAGCGGGCGGACGAGAGATCGGCGGCGCGGGTTCCCTGGCTTTCACGTTTCTCTTCCTCGCTGAAGATCCGGCCACCGGATCGAAAGGACGCAGCTCGAATTGATCGGGGGTGTGCGTATCCGCGAGTTGGGGTGAGCCGATTCGATCTTCCGGGAAGAAGCGTTGCAGCCGGGCCAGAGCGCTCGCCACTTTCTCGGGGCTGCTTCGCCCGGCGCCGGTGAACGAGAATTGAACCGCCCGGGCGCTCGCAGACTCCGCGCGAAGCGCGAGGGAGAGAACAGGAGCCGCCGGAGGGCGCCCTTCAAGGTTCAGGCGAACCAGGGTGCGCCAGGCCTTGTCATCGGCGGAAGGCGACGGTGACCGGATCAGACGGACATCGGTGTTTCCGTTCTCGAGGGCGAGCGTCATCTCGAAGGCGGCGGCGGCCCGGGCGCTCGACTTGAGCTTCGCGCACAGAGGGTCGAGAAGCCGGAACATCAGAAAAACGAGCTGGGAAAGATCTTCGACCCCGAAGCCCGGATCGAGGCCCAGGCCATCGTTCGGCTTTTCCTGCACGGGAACGAGCAGGCGTTCATCGCGTCCCGACGACGACTCATGGGCGCGAACGAGCAAGGCGCCGCCCCGCGACCGAAGGTCGCGGGCGGGGAGTCGGGCCAGGTCGCTCGAATGGCGAAGCCCCCAGTTGTGCAGGCGGGCCAGAGTCCTGTCGTCCAGATCGAGGCTTTCGATGGGCAGCGCTCCAAGAAGCTCCGCCTCGGTCTTCTCGTCCAGGGCAATGGACAGGCCGGGGCGGAACAAGGCGAGACGGCGGGCGGACTGAAGGCGCGTGGCCAGAGCAATGCGCGGCGAGTCGATGCCGTGGTCGAGCGCCGAAGTCTTGATCGAAGCCGCGAGGTCGTAGGGGTTCTGGAAAAGATGAGAGAGGCCCGAGAGATCCAAAAGAGCCAGAGAGCCTTTTTCCACTTCGTACCGCGGCGTGAAATCCTGAGAGAGCTTGATCAATTGGGCTGAGAACTGCTCCGCCGGTGCGACCACGCAACCAAAAAGTCGAGACGCTTCGAAACTCATCGCGCGCGAACGTCGAGATCAATCATCGCGGTCTTGAGGAACGGCCAGTTCTGGGTGGCCGCCAGAGTGATGCGTTTCAGGAGACATCCGGGCCCCGTCTGTACGAACCGCCGGTTGTCGGCGCGCAGCCGAATGGAAAGACCGCGTGGACTGGCGCCCCAATGAGCGCGGGTGAGAACAATGCAGGCGGTCTCCGTGGGTTCGAAGGCACGCAGCAGCCGGACGTTCCAGGCGGTGGGAAGAGCTTTCAGCAGACGTTCCGGCACGTCGGCAAAGTCCAGAACAACAATGTCGAAGAGCGACGCGGCGGCCAGGGCATGCGCCGCGCCGATGGCATCGGCCAGAGGGCGTTCCTTCGCTGGCTTTCCGCGGAGCCATACAAAGTTTCGAAATTCGATGCCGGCGTGGAAGGCAGCCTGGGGCGAGAGGCGATCGAGGGGGTCGACCCAGGCCACGAGATCTTCTCGGGAAACATGCGCCGCAAGCGCGAGCGCGAGCGCCGTGCGCCCCGAAGAAGCCCCTCCCACAATCTCGCCGACACATCCCTTTCGAAAACCCTGGCCGAGGATGATGTTCCAATGAGAGAGCCCCGTCACCCTTCCTTCGGGTTCGAGGATGGACTCAAAAGCAGCCTGAGCGCCCAGGAGTCTCTTCTCGGCGAGGAGGTCTTCCAGGATTTTTTTTCGAAGCGGGAGAACCGACATATTCGCCCGATTTTCGCCTATCCGCGTGGATAGTCAAACCGTTTGAGTCGATCGCCCAGCCGGGGCCAACCTACGCTTTCCTTTTCCGAATCGCCTTCGACGCAGCCAGTCGTTCCCCGATATCCTTTTCGCGGCCCCGGGTCGTGGGCTTGAAATACGTCCGGCCCTGCAGGCGATCGGGCAGACACTCCATGGCGGCCACCCCTTCGGCTTCGTCGTGCGCGTACTTGTAGCCCTCCCCATAGCCAAGAGACTTCATTAGTTTGGTGGGCGCGTTTCGAATGGCCTCGGGCGGTGGGTCGGCGCGAGTCTCCAGCGCGTCCTTACGGGCTTCATTCCAGGCCGCGTACACCGCGTTGCTCCTGGGCGCGGCCGCGAGATAGACCACCAGCTCGGCGAGCGCGAGCGCCCCTTCGGGCAGGCCGATGAAGTGGACGGCCTGCTGAGCGGCCATGGCCAGGGTGAGGGCGTGAGGGTCGGCCAGGCCCACATCTTCCGAGGCAAAGCGCGCCAGTCGGCGCGCAATGTAGAGCGGGTCCTCCCCGCCCTCGATCATGCGGGCCAGCCAATACAACGACGCGTCGGCGTCGGAGTTTCGAATCGACTTATGAAGGGCGCTGATGAGATTGAAATGCTCCTCCCCGCTCTTGTCGTAGAGAAGGGCCTTGCGTGACAGGGCCTTTTGGGCGATGGCGAGATCGATCCGGCCAACGCGGCGAGCCAGAGACGCGGCGATCTCCAGAGCGCCCAAGGCCCGACGGGCGTCCCCGTCGGTGACTTCGGCCAGGAAGATAAGAGCGTTGTCGTCGATCTCGACGCCAAGATCTCCGAGGCCGCGCCCCTTGTCCGCAAGGGCGCGACGCATCAGATCCATCACCGCATCCCCGCTGAGCGGCTTCACCACGAAGACGCGGCAACGCGACAAGAGAGCGCCCACGATCTCGAAGGACGGGTTTTCGGTGGTCGCTCCAATGAGGATGACATCGCCCGATTCGACGGCGGGAAGAAGAGCGTCCTGCTGCGACTTGTTATAGCGGTGGATTTCGTCGATGAAAAGGAGGCTCTTGCGCCCAAGCGTCTTGCGCCGGTGGGTGGCGTTGGCCAGGATCTCGCGCAGCTCCTTGACCCCGGTCAGGACCGCGGAGAGGGCCTCGAAATGGGTCTTCCCCCTCGTCTGATGCTTGATGGCGTTCGCCAGCGTGGTTTTGCCGGATCCGGGCGGGCCCCACAAAATCATGGAGAACAAATCGCCGGCCTGCAAAGCGTCGTGAAGCGGCTCGCCGGGGCCGAGGAGCGACTCCTGTCCCAGGATCTGGTCGATCGATTCGGGTCGCATCCGCTCGGCGAGCGGCGCATCCTTGCGCAAGGGCGACGGTTTCCCGAGGTCGCGAACGGTCCCCGGGCTCTCGGGGGCCTGGTCCGGCTCCCCGAACAGCGAGGACGGCGTGGGTTTTGCCGTCACTTTTTTTCGCAGTCCAACTGGTCGACCACAACCCGACCGTCGCTCACCACGAGCGGAGGCAATCCTTGATCAGCCCGGTGATCCGTGAGGCGGTCCGGCCATCTCCGTAGATCAGGCCTGGTTTCACCACCGGCGGGTTCCTCTCAATGGTGCGCACGGCCCGGACGATCGTCGCCGTTTCTGATCCCACCAGCCGGTTGGCCCCGCCCTCGAGAGTCTCGGTCCACTCGGTGGTATCCCGCAGGGTCAGGCATGGTTTGCCCAGGAGAAAAGCTTCCTTTTGCAGTCCGCCTGAATCAGTGAGGACCGCGCGAGCCCCGAGGCTCAGGCCCAAGGACTGGGTGTAACTCACGGGATCCATGGTTCGGACGTTCGCCGGGATTTTCAGCCGGAAAGATTTGAGGCGACCTCGGGTCCGCGGATGGAGCGGAAGCACTACCGGATAAGGCAAGGTTCCGAGAGCTTCGAGAATGCTCAGAAGACGCGACCGATCATCGGTGTTCTCCTGGCGATGAACGGTCGCGAAGTAGAAGTCGCGGGGCAGCTCCATGCTGCGGAGCGCCGCTCGGGCCGGCTTCCGCATCTGTTTGAGAACGTCCGTCATCACGTCGCCGACCACGAAGACACCCTTGGAGACTCCCTCGCGCGCGAGGTTCTTCGCCGCCACCCTCGTCGGGCAGAAGAGGAGAGACGACACGTGATCGGTCAGCCTGCGATTGACCTCCTCGGGCATTTTCATGTCGAAGCTGCGGAGCCCGGCCTCAACGTGCGCCACCGGGATATGAAGCTTGGCCGCGGCGAGAGCTCCCGCGAGGGTCGAGTTGGTGTCGCCTAGAACAACGACCACCTTCGGCTTCACCCGGAGGAGGGCGACCTCGATGGCGGCGAGCATGGCGCCGGTCATGGCCCCGTGTGCCCCCCCGGCTATGCCCAAATGGATCTGGGGCCTCGGAATGCCCAGTTCGCGAAAGAAGGCCCCGGACATGGCATCGTCGAAATGCTGACCGGTGTGGAGAAGGGTGTGGTCGAAGCGCTTGCGGAACGCCGACACCAACGGCGCCGCCTTGACAAACTGGGGTCTCGCCCCGACGATGGTAAGGACTCTGTCCATGGACAAAGCCTAAACCGTCCGGACGACCCTGGTTGCTCGCACCCTCGATAGACTCCATCTTGTGAAAATTGCGATTACCGGCGTGGCCGGCTTTGTGGGCTCCAATCTCACCCAACGCCTGGTTCACCGCGGCGACACCGTGCGGGGAATCGACGACCTCTCGCACGGCTCGCTCGAAAACCTTGGCCCCCTGAGGAACAGTACGTCATTCCAACTCGACCAAGGGACAATCCTGGATCCGTCAGCCCTTCGGACGACATTTGAAGGCGCCGAGGTTGTCGTCCATCTCGCGGCCGGAAAAATCCCTCGGCACGGAGACGCCCTCGACACTCTCTTGATTAACGGCGAGGGAGGGCTCAACGTCCTGCGTGCCGCGAGGGATTGCGGCGTCCGGCGAATGGTGCTGGCTTCCACCTCCGACTGCTACGGTCGCAATCCGCAGATTCCATTCAACGAAGAATCCGCTTCGGTCATCGGGTCACCGAAAGTCCGACGGTGGAGCTATGCGGTTTCAAAGATGTTCGAGGAGCAGGCCCTCTTCGCGTTCCGGGAACGCTACGGCCTTGAAGGGGTGGCCCTGAGACTTTTCGGGGGCTATGGGCCAAAGCAGAACATCACTTGGTGGGGTGGACCACAGTCGGTCTTCATCGGAGCGGCCCTGCGTGGCGAGCCTCTCGAAGTCCACGGCACCGGGCAGCAGACCCGGAGTTTCACGTTCATCGACGACATGGTCGAGGGTTTCGTACGCGCGGTGGACACACCCAAGGCGGACGGCGAGGTCCTCAACATCGGCATCGACCGGGAAATCACCATCGAGAATCTGGCCCGGATGATCTCCTCGATGATCCGACCCGACGAGGAGCCCAACGTTCGCCTCATTCCCTACGAGACTTTCGGGAGGTACGAGGATGTGGAACGCAGAATTCCCGACGGCGCCAAGTCTGAGTCGATCCTTGGTTTCCGTGCGCGGGTAAATCTGGAGGAGGGCCTTCCCCGCGCCATTGACTGGCAACGCGGGGCCATGAAGCGGCTCGGTCTTCTGTGATCCACACGATCGTTCCGGTTCTGAACGAAGAACCGAACATCGCCCACCTCCTCACCCGGCTCAAGCAAACTCTGCAGCCGTTCGCGCCGTACAGGGTTCTCTTCGTGGACGACGGATCGACCGACGGGACAGTGGCGGTTTTGAAGTCGTCGGGGGCGGAGATCGAGACCATCTCCCATCCCAATAATCAGGGGCCAGGGGCTGCCTTTAGAACGGGCTTCAGATACATTCTTCCGGGCCTCCAGCCCCAGGATCTTGTTCTTACCTTGGAAGGCGACGGCACCAGTGATCTCGCCGTTCTTCCCCGGATGATGAGCCGGATCCGCAACGAAGACGATGACATCGTGCTGGCCTCCTGCTACCTGTTCGGGGGCGGGATCAAGGGCACAGGATTCCACCGAGTGGGGCTTTCCCATATCGCCAACGGTCTGGTCAAGCAGACCTTGGGCCTTTCCGGCCTCGCCACCCTCTCGAGCTTCTTCCGCATCTATCAAGGGCGCGCGCTTCTCCGCTTTCAAGCGAGGTTCGGTGATCGGTTGTTCGAATCCAACGGCTTCGAGAGCCAGATCGAGATCCTTCATCTGGCCGCGACGCTTGGAATGCGAGTCTCTGAAGTTCCCATGGTGCTCGACGGTTCGAGGCGCCTGGGCAAGAGCAAGATGAAGATCCTGAAAACCTCGATCGCCTACCTTCGCCTCATCGCCCGCTACCGCTCGTGACCCGCGCGGCCCTGATCGCCCCGCTCGGCTTCGTGCTCGGAGTCGTGGCATTGTCATTCAACGTCGGGAATGAGATTCACGTTCCCGTGGGTGGAGGACGCGGCCCCTTGATGATGTCGGGACTGGGGCCGAGCGAAACCGCGACGTCTCTCTCAGACGCCGAGGCCAGAGGCGGTCGCCGGAGTTTCTATTTCCGGCAGATCGGGTCTTTGACCTCCGAGGTTTCCATCCCGCTGCGACCACGGGGGCCGTTCTCGGTGGCGCTTCGAGTGGACTCCACGGTGCGAACCCGGATCGATGTTCTCGAGGACAACAACGTTCTGGCCAGGGAGTTCGTGAGCGTCGGTCCGTGGCGGGAATATCAGATCGCGCCGATCCTGCGGCGCGACTTTCTGGTGTTCGATCTCCACTTTCAGGATGCGCCCCTCGTGGGACGCTCCGATCCCGATACCTTCCGTCGGTACGTCGACGAATTCGTGTTCAGAGGCGAGGACGGCTTCGACCTCGCATGGGGATCGCGGCTCGCGGGCGGCCTCCTTCTTCTGTTCCTGACCCTGGTCGCTCAATCGGTCTCCCGGACGGGAGCCGCGGTTCTGGCTCTTGTCGTCGGGCCGTCGCTCCTGGGACATCTCGCCTCCTCAGATCCCGCGGCCTTGTCGCTTGCTCTACCCCGCCTGTTCGGTTTCGTCCTGTTCGCGGCGGCCCTGACCCTGGTCCTCTCCCGGATCCTGTGCATCGGACGCTCGATAGGGGCGGCGCTGACCCTCATGGGCTCCGGGATGATTCTGGCCTACGGGGGTCTCTCCTTCCTGCCCAATCACTCGCCGGCCGATTTGGACATTCACATCTGGCGCGCGGTCGATTTCGCCGACGTCCCGATGACCTACGATGCGTGGCTCCGCTATGGATCACACTACCCCACCCAGTCTCAGGCGCGTGGCTCGGCCACGGAAGCACTGGGCGACGGACCGGCCATTCCGTATTCGCCGCTCCCCTACGTCTTGTTCTACGCCGCCCATGCCGCCGGTCTGGATCTGCACTGGTCGATGAACGCGATCGAGGTCACAACCCTTGCCCTGCTCCTTCCCCTGATCTTCGCCGTCGGCCGGGCGGCCTCATCACCGGGCGGGGGCCTACTGGCCGCGGCCTTGATGGCGACAGATCTCGCCACGATTCATCGCCTCGGACGCGCCCACGCTCCCGCGGTGGTGGGGGGGGCTCTCGGGCTGGGTGCGCTGCTTGCGTTCGGCCTGGCCCTTCCGAGAATGCATGGATCGAAGGGTTGGCGTGTCCCGGCCCTGCTGCTCGGACTGGGCGCGCTCGGCTACTCCAGCACCCCGGTGTTCTACGCGCTTTTCGGAATCGCGTTGATCGCTCTGGTGATGGTGTCGGCCGACACCAGACGTCTGGTCGGGCCCATCACCATGGCTCTGGTCGGAGGAGGACTGACCGCGCTGGTCCTTTTCTACGGCCACTACCTCCCGGGGTTGATCCGCGGTGGCGGCGGTTTGGCCTTGATGTCTGATCCGTTCCCGGGCCGCACCTTTTTCATCTTCCACAACGAGTCGCGGCAGAGCTTGCGTCTGTGGCGGCTGGGCTTGTTCCTTCCGTTTTTGGCCGCGATCCCTGCGACCTACATCGTCGTCACACGCTGCTCCGCTCTGGTGCGGCCGTTCCTTCTGGCCTGGATTGGAGCCTGGGCGGGAATCATGCTGATGAAGGAGCCCTGGGCATTCCCCCGCCTGCTGCGCTGGGCCAAAGAAGACTTCTATGTGGCGCCGGCCCTCGCGTTGTTGATCGCCATCGGCATCGCTCGCGTCGAATCACGTCCACTCCGCATCGGCCTGGCGGTGGCCTGGCTGGTCGCGACGATCGCTCTGCGCGGGCGGGACTATGGGTTCCATGTCGACACCCTTCGGTTCATGCGGTGAGGAGCGAAGACGGCCAGCCGCCGGTCGAAACAGGAACCCGGCTCAAAACAGTGGCCGCTCTCCTTCTGCTCATGCTGCTTGTGGCGGGCGTCACCCGAGGTGACCCTGCAGCGGGCGCTCCCGGAACTGGGATAGCCCGACGAATGGATCTACCTGACCGTCGCCCGGAATCTCGTCGAAAGGGGAACGCTGGACACGAATTTCTACATCGCGTCCAGCATCGACCTCATCGGATATCCCCATCGCGACGTGCACCTGCCCGGCTATCCCCTCGTTCTGGCCGCCCTGGCCAAATGGCGCGGTTACACCTTCGAGGCCGCGGCGGCGTTGAACGTGGCCTGCTTCGCCATCACCGTGCTGAGCGCCTTTGTGATCGCGCGATCGTTCTTTCGCGTCGGCCGAAGCCTCCTGGCCGCGGCCCTGGTGAGTGTGCTTCCACCGTATCCGGGCTATCTCGCGGTGGCCTATCCCGAGCATCTGACCGCGGCCGCGCTGCTGGTTCTGGTCGCGATGGCGCTGTGCGTTCGGGGTCGGCTCGGCGCTTTTCTGCTTGGATTCCTCCTCGGAGTTTCGCTCCTCTTCCGC
>JAENWE010000235.1 GCA_016650185.1 Vicinamibacteria bacterium
GCGCCCGCTGGAACTAGGCGCCGACGTCGTGCTCCATTCCACCACCAAGTACCTGAACGGTCACGGCGACGTCATCGGCGGAGCGATCCTGACCAACGATGAAGAGGTCGACCGCGAGGCTCGTTTCCTGCAAAACGCGATAGGCGGGGTCCCCGGACCCCAGGACTGTTACCTGATTCTGCGCGGCCTCAAAACGCTGTCGCTCCGCGTCGAGCGTCATTGCCAGAGCGCGCTCAAAGTCGCGGAGTTTCTCGCCGCGGACTCTCGAGTGAAGAACGTCTATTACCCCGGCCTCGCGGCTCACCCCGGCCACGAGATCGCGGCGCGACAGCAGACCGCGTTCGGCGGCATGGTCAGTTTCGACCTTCAGACCCGCGAGCAGGCGAACGCGTTCTGCACCTCAACTCGCCTCTTCGCTCTTGCCGAATCGCTGGGCGCGCCCAGATCCTTGCTTTGCCATCCGGCCACTATGACCCATGCGTCGGTGGAGCCTGAGGTCCGCAAGGACCGAGGCATCAGCGACGGCCTCATCCGCCTGAGCGTCGGGCTCGAAGACGCGCGCGATCTCCTTGCCGACATCGATCAGGCCCTGAGCAAGGCTGCGGCCGTGGTCGCGGCCAACACCTCGGAGGCCGCGTGAACCAACCACTGATCGTCCTGAAGTTCGGGAGTTCGGTCCTGCGGACGGCCGCGGATCTTCCTGAGGCGGTTCACGAGATCTATCGATATTCGCGTGAAGGCTTCGGTGTGGTCGCCGTGGTCTCGGCCTTCGAGGGTGTGACCGATCGACTCATTGCTCAAGCAAGGGAACTGGGCGCCGACCCGGCTCGCAACGTCGGGGTCTCTGGCCTTGCCGCCCTGGTCGCTTCGGGCGAGCGGAAGACGGCGGCGGCGCTGCAGATCGCGTTGTCCCAGGCCGGCATTCCCGCCCAGGTGGCCGATCCGCTGGCCATTGGCCTGCGTGTCGACGGCGATGGTCTCGAAGGCGCGCCGGTCGATCTGGGTCTCGTGCGTTTGTCGGCGCTTCTCCAGAAAGGCCGGATTCTCGTTGTCCCCGGCTTCTTCGGAAGCGATGAGGAAGGAGGGGTCTCGCTTCTCGGTCGCGGCGGTTCCGATTGGACGGCGCTGTACCTGGCCCAAAGGCTGGATGGGCGCTGTCGCCTCCTGAAGGACACCGACGGCATCTACGAGCGCGACCCGCATGGGGAAGGCGAAGCGCCGCTCCGTTTCGAACGATTGAGCTACGAAGACGCGCTCGCCCTGCATGCCCCAGTGGTGCAGGAGGGAGCGCTCCGTTTCGCCCTCGTCCACCGCCAGACGTTTGAAATCGCGCGGATCGGTTCCGTCCACGGAACAACGGTGGGCCATCACGCTACGATGCTGCCTCCCCATCGAGAGGCCAGGCGCGGCCCGCTGCGCGTCACCCTGCTCGGGCTGGGTGCGGTGGGACGTGGCGTCTACGAACACCTGCGGCGACTTCCGGAGCAGTTCGAAATCGCCGCCATCGCGGTGCGCGACCGGACGAGACATGAGAGCACGGGCGTTCCGGGTTCTCTTCTGCTCTCGCTCGATGAGGCAGGGAAAGCGCCCACCGACGTGGTGATCGAAGCGATCGGCGGAGTACAGGAAGCAGGCGACGCTCTGGCTCGGGCCCTGAGTGCTGGCCGGCACGTGGTCACCGCCAACAAAGCGGTGATGGCCGCGCGCGGGCCGGAGCTGCGCGCCCTCGCCGAACGCGAGGATTCGAGACTCCTCTACTCCGCCGCGGTGGGTGGAGTGGTTCCGGTCATCGAGACTCTGCGGGGCGTTCGTGGCTCCATTGCGAGCGTCGAAGGGGTGCTGAATGGAACCAGCAACTTCGTTCTCGACCGACTGGCCGAGGGAGTGTCTCTCGACGAGGCGGTAGCCGAGGCGCAGCGTCTCGGCTACGCGGAGACCGATCCGTCGGACGACCTCTCCGGCCTGGACGCCGCGCGAAAGCTGGCGTTAATCGCCCGGGACGTTTTCGGCGTCGCCCTGGAGACCGAAGACATACCGAGACCCGGCGTCTCGGCGCTCGCCGCCTGGCGGCCGGAAGGCGGAAGGACAATCGGTCGACTCATCGCCGGCGTTCGGGCGACCGTTGAGGGCTGCGTGGCCAGCGTCGAGCTCGTCTCCGTGGACCCGTCGCACGCTCTCGCGCGGTGCCGAGGGGCGAACAACGCGGTGGCTATCACACTCCGCAATGGCGAGAAAGTGGAACTGTCCGGGGGCGGAGCCGGACGCTGGCCCACCGCCGAGTCGGTCGTGGGCGATCTCCTGGAGCTCTGGCGGGACTTGCAACCTCACGCCGGCAAGCGCCCTGCCGTTCTCGGCGAGTTCGAGGCGAAAGCGAGTTAGTCAAACGCATTAACCTTGCCGGGTGGAACCTACCCCGCTCACGGGCGAAGCGCGCTCCCATTCGTGGCGCGTCTTCGCCCTCGTTCTGTTGAGCGCCGTCTATTTCTTCCAATCGAGCGGCCACAACGAGGGCGCCCGTTTCGATCAGATGCGCTCGATCGTGGAGCACGACGAGTTCGAAATCGATCGCTTCGCCTGGAACACCGCCGACATCATCCGGGTGGGTGACCACACCTATCCCGGCAAGGCGCCCGGGACCTCCCTTCTGGGGGCTCTCCCTTGGGGAGTCCTTCGAGGGTTCTTCGCCCTCCTGCCCATCAACGTGGAGAAGCAGCTGGTCTTGGTCACGTATGCCCTGACCATCTTGATGTCCGCTCTGCCTACCGCCCTCACGAGCCTGCTGATGCTGCGTTTCTTTTCCAGGAACGGATGGACGATCGGCCGGGCGACGCTCCTGGCCCTCGGCTATGGCCTGGGAACCATCGCGTTCCCCTTCGCCACCGTCTTCTTCGGCCATCAACTCTCAGCCTTCTTCGCTTTTGCTTCCTTCTATTTCATCTGGGCCAGTCGATGGGACACCGGGGGTTCGTCTCGCTCCGCCCTGCTTTTGAGCGGTCTGATGATCGGCTTCCTCCCCGTGATTGAGCATCCAGGGGCCATCGCGAGCGGACTCATCGCGCTTTACGCGGTCGTCACCCTCGGCTGGCGCTCGTCGACGCCGGTGCTCGTCGGTGCGCTGGCGGGAGTTCTGCCCTTGCCCCTTTACAACCAGATGGCGTTTGGCGATCCCCAGACCATGGGCTACAGCTTCTACGCGAGGGCGAACAGCCCCTTTCCCGGGCACAAGATGGGGATTATGGGGGTTTCGTGGCCCCGATTGGACATCTTGCGTGAGATCACATTCAAGCCACAGCGCGGCCTCTTCTACGCCAACCCGTGGCTGGTTTTCGCGCTGGTCTCGCCTTTCTTCGTTCGTCGGATTCGTGGCCTTCGGCGCGAGTTCTGCCTCGCCGCTACGATCTTCGTCTGCTTCCTGCTCTTCAACGCCGGGTACGGCGACAGCATCATCTACTGGGGAGGAGGGTTCTCGTTCGGTCCCCGCCACCTTCTGATCGCGATTCCCTTCGCGGTGCTCCTCGCGGCATTCCCAATGAAGTCACGGTATCTGGGTCCGCTTCAGGGCGTCTTGATCGTGGCGACCATGTTCTTCATGTTGGTGGCGACCGCCATTGACCCGCGCCTTCCCTATGAGCCCACGGAGCCGTTTCTCGGCTTCTATCTGCCTCTGTATGCAAGCGGCCTGTTTTCGACCTATCCCTGGAGCCCTTTCAGCCAAAGCCCCATTTTCGGAAGCTCTGGCGCCTTCAATCTGGGTCGGGTAGCGGGCTTGCCCCGCGACCTCGAGATTCTTCCTCTCACTCTCCTCTGGGCCCTCTTCGCCCTCACCCTGATGAAGGCTCCCCGCCGCCCAAGGGGAGGGACCAGGATTCTGGTGGCCGGCCTGGCGATCGCGATCGGACTGGGCCCAGCCCTTCCGCGCCTGGCCTGGGCGGCCAGAACACCCGGCCTGTGCCGGGCGATCTCGGAGAATGAGATGTGGCCTTACTTCTCGGACTACGCTTTGATGGACGAGCCCGGGGTCAAACCCAGGCTTCACCTTGTGAGTTCGCCCTCGATCCAGCTCAAGGACAAGGACGGGGGAGGGAGCGCGGCGAAAGTGGCGATCACGTTCTCCAGCCACTTCGAACCGGCCGTTGCGGGCTGGCACGTTTTCCAAGTCACCACCATCGGCCGCGCCGCCTTGTATGTCGATGGCCTGCGCAGGCTCAAAATCGAGGACGGCGGAGAGTTCGAGGAGACGGGAGGCGCCCAGATCTACCTCTCGAAAGATCCCCACGAATTGATCGTGCGCTACATGAGCGGTCAGCCGGAGCGAGAATTGAGCGTGTCGATCGCTCTTAGGGACGCGCCCTTGACGCCCCTTCGAGCGGGACTGACGAGCGGGCCTTGTCGGTGAATCGTCGGGACGTCGTTTTGACGTGTGGCGCTTTCCAAGCGGAGAGGAATTTGAAGTGTGTAGAAACATCAAGACTCTTTACAACTTCGAACCTCCGGTCACGGAGGATGAGATCCGAGAGGCGGCCCTCCAGTTCGTGCGCAAACTGAGCGGCTTCAACAAACCATCGAGGGCGAATACGGCAGTTTTTGAGAAGGCCACGAGCGAGGTGGCGGCGGCCGCGTCGCGTCTGCTTGAGTCTCTTGAAACCACCGCGGCGCCGCGAACCCGGGAAGAGGTGGCCGCGAAGGCCAGAGAACGGAACGTGAAGAGGTTCGGATTGAGTCAGCGCTAGACTTCGGCATGCTCAAGCTCCTCCGCCTCGCTGCCTGCGGCCTCCTGGCCCCTTCGATCGCCACGACGACCGCCTCTGCTCAGTCGCGACCCGAGCCCGACCTGTGCGCGGTTCAGCCCGGCGCTCAACCGCTTTTGCCGGCCAGGCTTATGGAGGGCATGGGCGTCACCCACATGCCCGTGACCACCAACTCCGACGAGGCACGGAAGTTTTTCAATCAGGGCATCTCGCAGATGCATTCGTTCTGGTTCCTCGAATCCGAGCGCTCGTTTCTACAGGCCGCAACCCTGGACCCGGACATGGCCATGGCCTATTGGGGCATTTCGGTGAGCGCGGCCGGCGACTACCGCCCCGCGTTTCAGCTTCTTCGTGATCCGCTCGACGGCGGGCGGGCGCCCGGGAGCAACGATGCCACGGTGGTGACCAACATCGCGCGCAGCTTCGGGGGGGCGGCCCTGGCCCCTTCCGTGCGGGCCCGCGAGGCCATCGAGAAGGCGATGGCGCTGCGCGACAAGGTGACGCCGCGCGAGCGTCTCTATATCGAGGCCGAGGCGGCCCGACGCAACCCGGCATCGAAGACGAAGGATGCCGACCACATCGCGGGCCTCCGTGCTCTCGTAGCCGCATATCCGGATGACCTCGAAGCGCTTTCGATTCTTGGGCTCGCCCTTCTCGACGGTTTCGACTCGGTGACGAGAGAGCCGCGCAAGAACACCATGGAAGGTCTCGGTTTGCTCGAGGGCGTGGTGGCGAAGGACGACAACGCTTTCGGCGCCCACCACTACCTGATTCACGGCTGGGAGGGCGGCAAGACGCCCGAGCGCGCCTGGCATGCCTGCAAACGCTACCCTGAGCTGGTCCCGAACATTCCCCATGCCCTGCATATGCCTGGGCACATCTACGCGCAGAGCGACCGGATCGATGATGCCATCGCCGCGTTCTCGGCCGCCGCGGACAACGAGCGCGGCTACCTGAAAGCCGACACGCTGTATCCAAACGGGCACCACGGCCACAATGTCCACTTCCTCATTCAGGCCCTGAACCTCGACGGCCGTTATGAGGAATCGATGAAGCAGGTCGGTCATCTGCTGAACGACTTCAAGGAAACCCCACGTGAGCGAAAGGGCAGTTCCCAGCGCGTAACCTGGCGTCAGGGTTACTACAGCCTGATCAAGACCCTGGTTCGCTTCGAGCGGTGGGACGAGATCCTCGATGGGAAGACGATCCCGGTTTACGACCGCCCGGAGCAAAACGCCTGGCGTCTTTACGCCCAGGGACTTGCCCTCGCGGCCACGGGAAAGCGAGCCGAGTCGCAGGCCGCCCTAAAGGAAATGGGCGGCTACCTGCCGCAGCTCGACGCCTCGCGGCGC
>JAENWE010000236.1 GCA_016650185.1 Vicinamibacteria bacterium
GCACGCGCTACGACCTCCTGACCGATCGCGAGCGCGAGGTGATGAAGCTTCTGGCCGATGGTTTCTCCAGCAAGGAACTCGCGAACCGGCTCGGCCTCAGCGTCAAGACGGTCGACGCCCACAAGTACAACCTGATGCGGAAGCTCGAAATTCACAACCGGGCCGATCTGGTCAAATACGCCATCAAGAAGAAACTGGTCCACGTGTCCGTGATCGACGAGGGCGTGTGAAGGAGCGTTGAATGCGGCCAGCCAATCTCGTAGCGCGTTTCGCGCGCACGGTGCGTCACGTGGGGGTGGGGAGGGCGGTCCACGACTTCGCCTTGCGCGCGGTCAACCGCCTCGTCTACTTCCGCGTGCTGAGAGCCGTAAGCCTCCGGGTCCCCGAGGCGAACGCCTTCGAGCGGCGCCCGAAATATGGGTACGGTTTTCTCAGCCGGGCCGTGGTTCTCTCCTTCGGCTTCGATCCTCAGTATGAGATGAGCCAGAACTTCCTGCGTGAGGCCGAGGCCAAAGGGGACCGGTGCTTCGGCATCGTCGATGGCCGGACCCTGGCCAGCTACGGTTGGTACTCGACCGCGCCGACCGTGGCCCTGACCGACGACCTGGAACTGCGTTTCGATCCTTCCTACGTGTACATGTACAAGGGATTCACCCACGAACGGTACCGGGGCCAGAGGCTCCACGCCGCGGGGATGGCTCTGGCCCTTCAGGACTATCGGGCCGAGGGCTTGAAAGGCATCGTGTCCTACGTCGAGTCGAACAACTTCGATTCCCTCAAGTCGTGCTATCGAATCGGATATCGGGATTTTGGACGGATCGTCGTGCTTCGGCTTCACGGTCGCTACTTCATCAGGGAGAGTGCAGGGTGCCGGGCTCGAGGTTTCGGACTGACGCCTCTGGTTCGAGCCTCATGAATCGCACCGCGGTCGCGCTCGCCGTCCTCGTTGCGGGGCGGATGCTCCGGCTCCTCCTGCTCGGGGCGGCGACGTTCACCGCCTGCCCTCACGACGCTCTGGTCTGGGCCCAGTCGGAATCGCGACGACCCAGACCGGAAGCGGCGTCGGGCGGGATCCTCTTCGAGGAGGACGACCGTGCCGCGACCTGGAGCGGAGCGTGGTCGTCCAAGGTTCTGGCCCAAGGTAGCGGGGCCGGCGCCCGGCTCGCCATGGACAAAGGGGCCCAGGCGAGCTTCTCGTTCACGGGCGTCTCGGTGAGCTGGATCGGCTATCGCGATGAGTGGTCCGGATTGGCCGACGTCCTTCTCGACGGAACGCTTCAAGCCACGGTGGACACGTATTCGGAGCCGGCCCAGGCCCAAGCCACTCTCTACACGGTGGCGGGCCTGCGTGAAGGCCCCCATACCCTGACCATCCAGGTCCGAGGAACCCACAACCCCGCCTCCGCGGGCTCATGGATATGGATCGATGCGTTCCTGGTCGCGCCGTCCTCCGGACCCTCGCCCCTGGACCGATCCGACTCCCATCGGTCGCGCCGGCCCGCGGCGTCCGAAGACCAGCCCGCGAGATCGTCCTGGAACCCAAAGGCGTCCATCGGCCGCCGCGGCGAGGACCCCCTGCATTTTGAGGAGGACAATGCGGCGGCCACCTGGAGCGGCGCCTGGTCGACCAACCGCCTCGCCGCGCACAGCGGCCACCGCGCCCGGCTTTCGATGGACTCCTCATCACGCGTCGATTTCGCCTTCACGGGCAACGGGGTGACCTGGCTCGGCTACCGCGACGAATGGTCGGGAATCGCGGATGTGTTGCTGGACGGAAGACTGCGCGCCACCGTGGACACCTACTCGACCCCGGCCCAGCCGCAGGCCGTCCTCTACGCGGTCAGCGGACTAAGGGACGGTCCCCACACCCTCACCATCCGGCCCACGGGCCGGCGACACCCATCCTCCGGCGGCGCGTGGATCTGGGTGGATGGTTTCTTGAGCACCCGCTGAGCGCGCGTCGAAAGGCAGCGAAGAATGCGCACGTCTAGATATCACCTGCTCCTTCAGGGGGTTTTTGTTGCGCTCCTCTTCTGCATCTCCCCTTTCGCCTTCGGGGCGAACGACACGGTCGTCCGCCTGCCGCTCGTCTACGACACCTTCATGCCACCCCCGGTCGGCGGGACCTACACCGATTCCGTGTTCGGAGTCAGCATCAAGCGCTTGTCGGACGCGCCCAACACGAACAATAACGCGGGCGCCGGACCACTCCCTTTCGTCAGCACGGAATACCCGACGGCGTCGCCCTTCAATAGCGACAACTCTTTGCTGATCCTCCAACATCAGAGTTACTTCGGACTCTACGACTGGGATGGCCAGTACCTTCAGGATCTTCCTTTTGTGGTGAACACCGCCGCCGAACCGCGCTGGTCGCGTTCCGACCCCGACGCCCTCTACTACGTGAGCGGCAACGCGCTCATGAAACTCGCGGTGGCAGCGAGGACATCGTCCCTGGTGCGCCGGTTCGACGAGTACCCGGCGATCCGCGGTCGCGGCGAATCCGACATCAGTCCCGACGGGGATCATTTCGTCTTCGCGGGCGACGAGCCGCCTGGTCCCTCGAGCCCAGGGACCTCAAACCGGTACGTCTTCGTATACGAGATCAGCACCGACACCAAAGGCCCGGTTCTCGACACCGCCGGGCACGATTACGACGACCTCTACATCGCGTCCGACAACAGCGTGGCCCTGGGCTGGCTTCCCACGGGGACTGGTCGCTTCACGGGCGTCGAGCTGTTCGACCGAAACATGGTCTTCAAGCGTCAACTGACCCACGCTCTCGGGCACATGCATCTGACCCGCGACGTCAATGGCGATGACGTGCTCATCTGGAACAACTCGAACGACGCCTTGCCGATCGCCTGTCAGAACGGCATTGTGAAGGTGCGTCTCAGCGACGCTCTGCAAACCTGTCTCCTTGAGCTCGACTGGAGCCTGGCCGTCCACATCACCGCACCGGACGGCCACGGCTGGGTCTTCGTGGGGACCTACGATCCCCTGGACCCAAGGGCGACCCTTCCGGGCTGGAAGACTTACACCAACGAAATCCTGCAGGTCAAGCTCGACGGCACGGAGACCCGGAGGCTTCTCCACCATCGCTCTCGCCAGACCGACCGGTACGGATACCAGCCAAGGGCGGCGGTGAGTCGCGATGGCAGCCGGCTGGTGTTCACCAGCAACTACGGCCTTCAGGGGATCCTCGGCTATCCGGACGGGTACACCGACGCCTACTTCGTCGCGGTTCCCGCCCAGGTGCCTCCGCGCGTGTCGATCAATGATGCAAGCGTCATCGAAGGCGACTCCGGCACAAGGAGTCTGGTGTTCACGGTGACCCTGTCTCATCCGAGCGACCTGACCGTGTCGGTCGACTATGCCACGGCGGACCTGCGGGCCACCGCTCCAGGCGACTACACCGCGATCCTGCCGACCACTCTCAGCTTCGCTCCCGGAGAGGCGAGCCGGACCATCACCGTCTTGGCCCACGGAGACCTTCTGTTCGAACCGACCGAGAACTTCTACGTGGAGCTTACGAACCCGGTGAGCGCCGTGATTGAGGACGGAGTGGGATACGGAACCATCGTCGACGATGACGGTCCCGGTGGCGATGGCTTGACCGGCGATTACTTCGCCAACACAACCCTCTCCGGCCTGAGCCAGACTCGCGTGGATCCCACGGTGAACTTTGACTGGGGTACCGGATCCCCCGGTTTTGGTGGTCTTGGGTCCGATGACCTGTCCATCCGGTGGAGCGGCTGGGTGGAGACGGGGCTTTCAGAAACCTACACGTTCTGCACCCGCACCGACGACGGCGTGCGTCTTTGGGTCAATCGCTCGCTTCTGGTGGACCATTGGGCCGGCCAGGCGGCTACGGAGTGGTGCGGCGCCATCGCCCTTCAGGCCGGCACCAAGTACGTGATCACAATGGAGTACTACGAAAACGCAGCGGCTGCTCTCGCGCAGCTCTATTGGAGCAGTCCCTCCATGCCGAAGGTCATCATTCCCCAGGGCCGCCTCTATTCCCGTCATCCCCTTCTGCGCTATCCCACGGCCCTCCCACTCGATGTGGCCGCCCGCCCGACCCCCCCCTCAGCGAGTCATCCGGACGAAGCCACGGAAGACGGCCCGCCGGGCGAGATGGCACGCTTGGCGAGCGACCCCGTTCCACTCGCAGGCCCGGTGGAGGCGCCCGCTGCTCCGGCCGACGGAGGGAAGGCCATCCCGGTCATGGTGAACCAGGGTATTCAACGGGGACCCGGCGTCGGCTTTTCGGGAAGCGTTGAGAACGCCGGGAGCGCCATCATTGAGGGCGGAGCCTTGAAGGATTCCTTCGTCGGCGATGACCGTCCCACCGGCGACGGTTTGAAGGCCAGCACGGTCATGATGTACCAGGGTATTCAACGGGGACTCGGCGTTGGCTTCTCGGGA
>JAENWE010000237.1 GCA_016650185.1 Vicinamibacteria bacterium
CCTTGGGCTACGAGACGCTGGCCGAAGCTGTACGTCAACGCCCTGTTTGTAGCTTGCGTGGAAGGCTCCTCCGCCTATGGAAAACCGGAAACGGACCCGGTTTCCCACAGGCCGAGCCTTCCACGCACGGCAAAAAGGAGGCGCCTGCGGCGTGACTCCCGGCTTCCAGAAACTCAAACTCCGTCCCGTCCCCAATCCCCTGGCCGGTTTCAGCCGGAAAGGGGTGGCTGCATCGCCGGAATACGCCCGGTCCGACAGCATCGTGGCCCAGGGCCAGGCTTCGCGCTCGCCTTCACGCAGTCGCGGCAACGTCGGCAATCTGACGGAGACTGATGTCGTAGAGCTGGTTCTTCTTGAGCAACTGGACGGCCAGGAACAGCAGGCGATCGGCGATGTTTCTAATGGCGCGACCGACGGTTTGTCCCCGCGCCCGGGCGCGGAGATACAGGTCACGGAACTTGGGATCGACGCGGATCGCCTGCAGGGCCGAAAGATGCAGGGCAACCCGCAAACGCGGCTGACAGACCTGACGCATGACGACGTATCTCGTTCCACCGCTTTGCTTGGTGATGGGGGCGGCGCCACAAATGCTTCGCAAGGCGTTGTAATCTCGACGCTCGAAAGCATCTCCGCTTTCTCCGAGCGCCGTGGCCACCGTCAAGGATCCGAATCCCGGCAAGGAAAGAAGGATCGTCAGGTCGCGGCGCTCGGTTTGTTCCTCGGACTTCACTCTCTCCGCTAATGCGGTCTTAATCTGCTTCTCGATTGTGACGATCTGGGCCTGCGCCAGCTTCAGCCTTGCGATCAAGACCAGAACGCGCGCCACGTGCGATTCGATGTAGACCGAACGCAGAGACAGAACGTCTCCGCGCAAGGCAGTTCTCACTTCTTTGGCGGTTAGACGGCGGATGCGGTGCTTCTTCAAGACCGCGCCGATACGGCTGCTCGTAAGCTTCGCCCCTTCGGACGGCGACGGAGCCTTTTCGATCAAAACCCACAGCCATGACTCGTCAGCCCCCGGACATAGAGTCAAAAGTGCGGGTCGATACTCCCGCAGCTCGTTCCAGAGTCGATTGGCGTTCGCTCTCAGTTCGGATTTCACATCCTCACGAAGTCGAGTCGCCGCTTGCAGTCGAGTGTTCTCTTCGTTGCCTAGCTCGATCCTTCGGAAAGCATGTGCGTCCGACTCCACGCACGAGGCCAGGACGAAGGCGTCACGCCGATCATCCTTGGCTCCAGCCGGGGAAAACCGATCGCGCAGTCGATCCAGCAATTTGGGATTGATCGAGTAAACGCGCAACCCCTTGGCCAGCAGCGCCTCGACCACCGCACCGTGATTCACCTCGATGGCAATGGCAATCTGCTCGCCATCGATCTCTCCCTCGACCACGAAAGCAACCAAGGCACTCAAGCCCTCGCCCGTATGCGGGAAGCTTCGCTGCTTTGGTTCCTCCTCACCGTCTATGCGGCAAACTTGGTGGGACTCGCTCCCCCAATCGATTCCGACTCGTCTCAAGGTTTTTTTCAATTGTTCTCCGTTCAGTTAAGTCGTTGGATGGAGAACCCTGTCGGAGCCTGTACTGGCGCTCGTGTCTTAAGCGGCGCAAACTTCCTGCTGGACGTGATTCCCTATCGACATTCGGAGGCGGCGCAGATCCTCGGGGGGCGCTCTCTTGCGCTGTGCCAGGCTTTGGCGCTCACATCCGAAAACGACTTTGGAACACTGTACAGGCCAGGCTCCGCGCCGTCGGACCCCCTTGGCGGCAACGCCCGGGCGCGCCTACGGGCGGCGGAAGTGCCCCCCAGCCGCGACGACCGCCCGCGGTCGTAGGAATTGACTGGCAAACCGCGTACTGGCGCGTTGGCATCTATAGACGAGGTCCCAGACGACCATCAGAGAACCGGCTAAGTCCGGAACCAGGGCTTCACCGACGTTGAACCCCAACGCCCAGATGATGGCTGTGAGGGCTTTGCCATTCGCGCGAGGTTTTGACGCCGCAGGACAGGTGGCTTGTGCGCGACACCGCACAGAACCAGCAGCCGCCTTTGGTTACGCTGGAGTCGTGGAACGGACACTGGCGGGCTCGGCACTGCGATCGGCACTAGTGTTGTCTCTTCCCGCCTTCGCAATGCTGGGCGGTTGCGGCTCGTCCTCTTCCACCGCCACGTCGCCAACCGCCGTTGTTGTTGCCACGCCGACGCCCGCGGCCGCGGCGCGCACCACGCTTTCCCTCAACGCAGGCGCCGATCAGCAGGTCTATTCGTCGAGCCTCACGCAGTTGGCGCTGACGCAGTCGTTCAGCGTGGACTTCACGCTCGATCGGATCAACGCGAATCCGACGGCCGAGTTCCGCTACGCGATCGAGTTCTGGTTCACGAAAACCGCTGACGTGACCGCCGCCGACTACTCGTCCGACGGGCTGGTGTTGTCTCTCTTTCAGGCGCACGACACCACGTGGAACGTGTGGGTTCGAACGCCCGAGGACAACTACAGGTCCACCGGCCTTCAGGTGCAGGTCGGGGTCGGCACTCCAAAGACGCTGCGCGTGTTACGCGGGCCCGACGGTTCCATCGGCTTCTACCTCGACGGCGTCTCTCTGCTCGGCCTGCCCATGTACAAAGAGCCCGCGTATGTCTTCGCGCGCCTCGTCGGGACGGGCGCCACGTTCTCGTTTGTTCAGGGAGCGACGTCTACCTCGGTGGGCTCATCGCCTTCGGGGCCGGCCGAGTAAGGACACCCCGTGGTCGTGCGGGTTCAGGTCCACCGAAAACACCGGACTCAGCTCAGAAACGCAGCACCGCCGCGAGGCAGAACACTCCAATCACCCAGATCGGCATGAAGCAGAAGTGTCCGCCCAGGTCGGAGTGATACCACCAGTTCTTGAACTCACTGCCCTAGCCGGAAACGAACGGCCGCGGGGTATCCCGGGACGAGCTGCTGCCGAGCGGACGTCAGTCTAAGTTTGCGAATCGGGTGGCCTGGGCCAAGATCTAACTGGAGCGAGGCGGACTACTGGAGTCGCCGCAGACGAGGCCGCTTCATAATCTCGCCCCGGCTGGCCAACAATGGGCCACCACTTCGGGCGCCATACGACGGACTCTGAAGAGCCGGGTGTGGTCTCCATCTCTGGCTATCGCCCGGAAAGGCAACAAACAGAACGGATCAGGGAAGGCAGGGCGGTTGGCGCGCGCCAATCTGTGGCGCGCGCCACGGCTGGAGGCTGGTCCATTCTTCGTGAGCAGAAGTGGCCCATTCCTCATTAGCGCCAGGGCGAGAAGCCGCTTTTAGCAAAGGAAGGCTATGAAAAAGCCAAGCCTCTCGCCGCCCTGACCATTGCAAGTCATTGCAGATTCAGCAGTTCCCTTTTGATAATTTTTGGTGGTTTCCCTTTGATTTAGCAAAAGGAATTTGCTTGATAGGTAATTTCCTTGAAGCCGGGGACGACAGGCATGGCTCTGTAAGACTCTCTGAATATGAGCTTTATGGCATCTTGGATTTGCTTGATGGTTGCTTGATTGGAGCCCGGCGATCTAGCAATAGAAAAACAATGGGCAAGAGAACGCCCGTGGTCGCCGACATGGAGGCGAAGGTGGCGATGCCGCACGGTCAGATCGCCCCGTCGGAGACAGGCAGGCGTGGGGGTCATCAATGCGCCTGGGGAGGACGTCAGGAGGGCTTGAGTCTTTACTAAACCTCGTGAAGTCCGGGCCGCGTAGTAAAGGTTTTAGTAAAGGATTGAAGGGGATGGCACAGGACTCGGTGGCCCGATTTGCGTTCGCTCTACAGGCCGAATTTCTCTCTTGCCATGCGCTTGAACTTCGGATTCACTTGGCGTGCGGC
>JAENWE010000238.1 GCA_016650185.1 Vicinamibacteria bacterium
AGCCGCCTGCTTTGCCCCCCGCACCCCCGTTCGCTCCGGC
Source organism: Vicinamibacteria bacterium (assembly GCA_016650185.1). GTDB lineage: Bacteria > Acidobacteriota > Vicinamibacteria > Fen-336 > JAGNNV01 > JAGNNV01. Next base: position 41 of record JAENWE010000238.1, read on the forward strand.
CGAAGTGAATTCGGCCTCCGCTTGGTGCGAGCGAACCGCGCTAGCCGATGGACGGGATGCGGAGTTTCGTTCCCTTGAGGTTGCCGATCACCGCGAGAGTCAGCTTTTGGCTGAAGACTTTCTGGGCGAGCTTGGACACGTCGTCCGTGGTGACCGCGTCGATGGACTTCAAGGTTTCGTCCGGCGAGACCGTGCGTCTGAAGTAGATCTCGTTTCGGGCGAGGGCGCCCATCCGTGACCCCGAGCCCTCCAGAGAGAGCACCAGTCCGCCCTTGAGGTTGTCTTTGGCGCGCTGAAGTTCGTCGTTGGGGACGCGCTCGTCCACCAGCCGCTTTACTTCGTCGTTGATCAAGGACAAGACGGTGTCCACGCGATCCTTCGAAGTGGCGGCGTAAATCGACAAGCTGCCGGTGTCCATGAATCCGGAGAGTCCGGCCGAGATTGAATACACCAGGCCTCGTTTCTCGCGCACGTTCTGAAACAGTCGCGAAGAAACGCCCCCTCCCAAAACCGTGCCGAGCACGTGTGCGGTAAAACGGTCCTTGTGAGTGGAGGCTGGACCTGGCGCCCCCAGGCAGAGGTGGGTCTGGGCCAGCCTTTCCTTGTGTCTCCGGGTCAGACCGTGGTGGGGGGTGGGCCTCGTGTTCCTGGTATGAGCGCGCCCTTGCGGAATGGCGCCGAAGAGCCGGGTGGCCAGCTCAACCGCTCGTCTTTCGGTGATTCGCCCGGCGATGGAGAGAACCAGGTTCGACGGCACGTAGACCTTCTTGAAGAAACGCCTCACGTGATCCGGGTTGAAGCTCCGGAGCGCCTTGCGAGTGCCGAGAATGGGCCGTCCGATCGGGTGGTCGGGCCAGAGCTGCGACGCAAACATCTCGCCGAGAATGTCGTCGGGGGTGTCGTCCACCATCGCGAATTCTTCGAGAATGACGGTCTTCTCCTTGGCCAGATCAGATCGGTCGAACCGCGGATTGACCAGGATGTCCGACAGGATCTCCGCGGATCGATTGACGTGGGAGTCGAGCACGCGCAGATGGAAGGCTGCGTATTCCTTGGACGTGAACGCGTCCATATGGCCGCCCATGGCATCCACGTCGATGGCGATCTGCTCGGCGCTCCTTGACGCGGTGCCCTTGAAAACCAGATGCTCAATGAAGTGGGCCAGCCCTCGCTCCGAGTCGTTTTCGTGCCGCGATCCGCGGCGGACGAACACGCCAATGGCGACGGAGCGGACCTGGGCCAAGGGCTCGACGAGGAGCGTCAATCCATTCTCAAAGACGTGCCGCGTTGCGCCCATAACCGAACAGCATACCGTCGCGCTCAGGAACGTCCCGCACCCGCATCGCACGGAACCGTCGGATTTGTTCCACTCAGAACACGCTCGGGCACTTGGCGGGTCAGCCCACTCCAGGTTCGACCCCCAGCGGAGGCGGGATTCAATCGAGCCGGAGCGTCCCGGGGGTATGGGGGGGGTAAAGCACCCCCCACGAAATGTGACCTGCGGCCCCCCAGCCAGAGAACGAAGCTACGATTGACCCCTCATGATCTCCGTTGACGAGGCGCAGACCGTCGTTTTGGGCCACGTTTCCACCCTTCCCGCCGAGACCGTGCCGCTGGCCCGTGCGTTCTCCCGCATCCTCCGCGCTCAAGTCACGGCCGACCGCGACCAGCCTCCGTTCAACCGGGCGGCCATGGATGGCTTTGCGGTCAGGTCGGTCGACGCGGCGGAGCCGAACGCGCGTTTAAGGATTTCGGGCGAGGTGCGCGCGGGCGCATGGCCCGATCGCCGCGTGGGTGAAGGCGAAGCCATGCGCATCATGACCGGCGCTCCTGTTCCGGAGGGCGCTGATGCCGTCATTCAGGTGGAGCGAACGAAGATGGCGGAAGTCGCAGCCGAGGGACCTTTCGAGGTTCTACTGGACGCGAGTGTCCGGGCGGGACAGAACATCGTTCCTCGCGGCTCAGAGGCGCGTGCGGGCATGGTTTTGCTGCGAGAGGGCATTCGGATCGGGGTCCCGCACCTTGCCGTGCTCGCCTCGGTGGGCGTGGCCGACCCTCAGGTTTCGCGGGCGCCGCGCGTCGCGGTCATCGTGACCGGTGATGAGGTGGTTGATCCGGGGGGCCAGCCCACCGCGGCGCAGATCCGCAACGCGAATGGTCCGGCTCTGAGCGCCTCGGTCCGGGCCGCGGGGGGCGTGCCGACGGATTTCGGCATCGTGCCCGACGATGCCGAAAAGACCCGCGCGGCGATCCAGCTCGCGCTCGATCAGGGGCACGACGCGATCGTGCTTTCGGGCGGCGTGTCCGCGGGCGATTTCGACTTTGTCGAGGAGGTGCTGGGTCAACTGGGCGTCACCCTACACGTGACCGCGGTCCGCGTGAAGCCGGGCGCGCCCTTCGTGTTCGGCACGCGGGGTCCCACGCTGGTTTTCGGATTGCCGGGGAACCCGGTCTCCGCTCAAGTGACTTTCGAGTTGTTTGCGCGACCCGCGCTTCTCAAGATGCAAGGGGCAGGCCGCATTTTTCGCCCCTTGCTCGAGGCGACGCTCGAGGCGCCACTTGCTAACCGATCGGCCCGCCGCAACTATCTGCCTGTGATCGCGACCCAAGGTCAGGGCGGCCTGACCGCGAGACCTCTCAAGACCCAGGGCTCCGGCGACATCGTCGCCCACGCCCTCGCCAACGCTCTTGCGGTTCTGGAACCCGATCGACAAGACGCCGTCGCTGGAGATCGTCTTCTTCTCTTTCCGCTCTCATCCTTTCTCGAGGTCTGACCCATGCCCTCTGCCCCCGCCAAGAAAAAAGCACCCAAGCTCTCCCACGTCTCCAGGAACTCGCGAGCGCGCATGGTGGACGTGACCGACAAGGCCGACACGTTTCGCGAGGCCCGGGCGTCGGGACGGATCAGGATCTCGAAGGCGGCCATGGCCCTGGTACGTGAGCACAGTCTGGAGAAAGGACCGGTGGTCGCGGTGGCGCGCTTCGCCGGTATTCAGGCGGCGAAACGCACTTCCGATGCGATCCCAATGTGTCACCCGCTGCTCCTCTCCCAGATCGACGTGGTCATCATTCCGAGACCCTTTGGTTTCGAAATCACCTCGACGGTGAAGACGCGAGGCCAGACCGGCGCGGAAATGGAAGCGCTGCATGCGGTCTCGGTTGCTGCGCTCACCATTTACGACATGGTGAAGGCCGCCGATAAGAAGATGGTCATCGGCGAAATTCGGCTTGAATCGAAGACGGGAGGGAAGAGCGGTGCTTTCCGTCGCTGAGACCTCCAGAAGTTCCGCCCGTGCGGAGTCGCCCGTACTGGCGGCTGCGCTGACCCTGTTTCTCGCGGGGCCTTTCGTCGCCGCCCAACCCCTGGCCCTCCCTTCCCGCCCGTCGCCCGCGATCGAGGCGGTTGTGGGCGAATACGGCGAGGGCGATGCCCGTCTCGTTCTTCGCGAGATGCATGGCGCGCTCGAAGTCAGCGCGGATGGTCGCCACTTCGACGCTGTTCGCGATCTCGGCAGCGATCGTTTCGAGGCCGATCGCCTGGGTCCCTTTCGTGTGGATCGGGGCGTTCCGGAACGGCGGATCGATGGTCGGGGAGGGCAGTCTGTCGTTCAGGGGATCTCCCTGGGCCGCGCCTTTCTTCCTCGCCGCGACTTCGCGGGCACGGAGGGAGTGTTCAGAATCACGCCTATGCGTCCGGTGGCGGAGCTCCTTAGGGAAGCTCGGTCCATGACGCCTCCGAGTGAGTCCGGTGATTTCCTTCCGAGCGATCTGGCGGACGTCCGGTCGCTCGACAAGTCGATCCGTCTCGACGTTCGTTATGCCACGAACGCCAATTTTCTCGCCACCCCGGTTTACGGCAAGTCCCAGGTCAGGCTTCAGCGACCGGCGGCCGAAGCGCTTGTGCGCGCGCACCGCGCCCTCAAATCCGCAGGCTACGGTCTGATGCTGCACGATGGCTACCGGCCGTGGTCCGTGACCTGGATCTTCTGGAATGCCACCCCGGAAAGCTCTCGGGAGTTCGTAGCCGATCCGGCCAAAGGATCGAGGCACAACCGAGGCTGCGCCATCGACCTCACCTTGTTCGACCTGAAGACGAAACAGCCGGTCGAGATGCCGGGCCTCTACGACGAGATGTCTCCTCGGTCCTATCCTGATTACCAGGGCGGGACATCGAGGCAGCGCGCGCTGCGCGAGACGCTGCGGAAGGCGATGGAGCACGAAGGTTTCGCGGTGTACGACAGCGAGTGGTGGCACTTCGACTACAAGGACTGGCCTTTATACCGAATCGGCAATGAGAAATGGTGGAAGAACTGAAACGAGATCCCCGTCGTCACTTCGAACCACTCCCATTCTCATGACACCTGTCCCCACCCTCGATCTCGAGGACGCCCGCCTCCTCGTTCTCACCGGCGCGGGGGTTTCGGCGGAGAGCGGTTTGGCCACGTTCCGCGATTCCAACGGGCTGTGGGAGCAGCACGACGTTCAGGATGTGGCTTCGCCGGAGGGCTTTGAGCGCGACCCCCGGCTGGTCTGGAAGTTCTATTCACTGCGTCGGGAGCAGGCGAAAACCGTGCAACCGAACGCCGGTCATCGCGCCCTGGCGGACGTGGAGAAGCGCCTCCAGGATCGCTTCATGCTCGTCACTCAAAACATCGACGGCCTCCATCAGCGTGCGGGCTCCGATCGGGTGATCGAGATCCACGGGAGCCTGTTCCGCACGAAATGCTCCCGCTGCGATCGCGCCCCGTTTGACGATCAGGCCCTCTACCTCGAGGGAGCCCTTCCGGTTTGCCGGGTTTGCGAGGGCGCCGGTCACGAGGCGCTCCTCCGCCCCGATATCGTGTGGTTTGGGGAGATGCTGGATCAGGGCCACCTTCGGGCCATCGACGCTTTCATGCGGCGCGACCCCGGGTCTCCTTCCGTGTTCCTGGCCGTGGGAACGTCCGGTGTGGTCTGGCCGGTCGCGGGCTTGGTCAATCTCGCTCGCAGCCTGGGCGCCTCGACCTGCCTTGTGAACGCGGAACCCGCGGACAATACGTCTCGTTTTCACTCCTTTGTTCAAGGAAAAAGCGCTGAGGTTCTGCCCGCCCTTTTCGGGCTGAATCGGGCCGGCCACTGATAATCAGGTTCGCGTCTCGCCCTCGATATGGAGGTTTCCTTGAATTCAAGTCTCCCGTTCGCTTTGCCTCTTGCCTGCCTCCTACTGCTCCCTATGACCCCTGCCGAAGCGCTCCAGAATGAAGCCATCGTGTACCCGAAGTCCCGAAAAGGCGACGTGGTCGAAATGCTCCACGGGCACAAGGTCGCGGATCCCTACCGCTGGCTGGAGGACCCGAACAGCGCCGAAACAGCCGCTTGGGTCGAGGCTCAGAACAAGGTGACTTTCGGCTTCCTGGCGAAGATCGAGAGGCGAGCGGCCATACGGGAGCGGCTCACCCAGGTCTGGAACTACGAGCGTTACGGCGTGCCCAGCCGCCATGGGGGCTGGACGATCTTCTCGAAGAACGATGGCCTTCAGAACCAAGCCGTGATCTACAAAGCCACCTCGCTCACCGCGACCCCAAGAGTGCTCCTCGACCCCAATTCTCTTTCGACCGATGGCACCGTGGCTCTTTCCGGACTCAGTTTTTCGGAGGACGGCAAATATCTTGCGTACTCCACATCCGCTTCCGGCTCGGACTGGATGGAGTGGAGAGTCCGCGAGGTGGCCACCTCGAAGGATCTGGCCGATGTCATTCAATGGTCCAAGTTCTCGGGCGCTTCCTGGAAGAAGGACGGGAGCGGCTTCTACTACTCGCGCTACGACGCCCCGAAGGCTGAAGGCGAAGCCTTCAAGGCGGTCAACAAGAATCAGAAGGTCTACTTCCATCGCGTGGCCACCTCGCAGGAACAGGATGAACTGGTCTACGAAAGGCCCGACCAGCCGGACTGGGGTCTGGGCGCCGAGGTCACCGATGACGGTCGCTGGCTCGTGATTGTTCAGTCCGAGGGGACCCATCGTGAGAACCGAGTGTTCCTCAAGGATCTAAGTGACCCGAAGGCGACCATCGAACCCTTCCTCGACAGGTTTGACGCCTCGTACAGTGTGGCGGGCAATGACGATGCGACGTTCTATGTGGTGACGGACAAGGACGCGCCGCGGAACCGCGTGGTGGCCATTGAACGGGGGAAGGCGGACCCGCCGGCATGGAGGACGCTGATTCCGCAGGCTGCGAATCGTGACGTCCTCTCGTCGGCGGGCGTGATCGCCGATCGCTTCGTCACGGTCTGGCGGACCGATGCTCACGAGAAACTCAAGGTCTTCGGGCTGGACGGAACCTTCGAAAACGAGATCGCGCTGCCCGCCCTCGGATCAGTGGCCGGGCTCTCTGGAAAGCGCGAGGACAAGGAGGCGTTCTATGCCTTCACGTCGTTCAACTATCCGGCGACCACCTTCCGCTATGACTTCGCCACGAAGACGAGCACGGTCTTCAAGCAGCCGACCG
>JAENWE010000239.1 GCA_016650185.1 Vicinamibacteria bacterium
GGCTGATCGTAGGGCGTCCCGGCGCCGGTGGCATAGCCTGATCGGGCGAGGAGGAACAGAGTCAAAAGTACGCTTCCGCCGACCGCAGCTCCCGCCGCGATGCTCGCTTGAGACAGTCCGTTGGCCTGCTTCGGAAAAAGTTGAGCCATAACGATAAGTGTGGGATTCTATGTGCGCCGCACTCGGCCAATCAAGCGCTTGTCGTTTTTTTGCACGCTGGTCCCTCCAAGTCTTCAGGTGCGAGATTCAGAAGATCGTTACCACCGCCATGATCGACCGGTCGAGCAAAGCAAAGATGCATCCCCGAAACCGCTTTCGCAAGGGCTATGACTTCGAACGGCTCGCCGATCGAAGCCCGGCCCTGGCGAATTTCGTGACGCCGAACGCCTTTGGAGACGACTCCATCGATTTCGCGAACCCGGAGGCGGTCAAGGCGCTCAATCAGGCGCTGCTTCAGGACGCATACGGGCTGCACGGGTGGGACGTGCCACCGGGCTATTTGTGCCCGCCGATTCCGGGGCGGAGCGATTACGTCCATCACCTCGCAGATCTGCTGAGCGGCGGAAAGGAGGCCTTGATTCCACGAGGCCGATCCGTGACCGCTCTGGACATCGGCATGGGTGCGAACTGCATCTACCCGTTGCTCGGAGCGAGGGAATACGGCTGGCGCTTCGTGGGCTCGGAGACGGACCCGGTGGCCTTCCGTTGGGCGGGGAGGCTCGTGGCCAGAAACCGCGCGGTAGCCGATCTGATTGAATGCCGAAGACAGACGTCCCCAAAGGAATGCTTCAAGGGTGTGATCAAGCCCGGCGAATTCTTCGACCTCTCGATGTGCAATCCGCCCTTCCACGCCTCGGAGGCCGAGGCCAACGCGGGAACGGAGCGGAAGCGGCGACATCTGGGAACGACGAAGGCCGCCGGACGGGTCCGGAATTTCGGCGGCCGGGCCGACGAACTATGGTGCGCCGGGGGCGAGCTTGGATTCGTGCGGCGCATGATCGCGCAGAGCGTCGAGTTCTCTCGCCAATGCCGGTGGTTCACCAGCCTGATCTCGAAGAGGTCCCATCTCCCCCGCCTTCGTCGAGAGCTCGAAGCGGTGGAGGCCGTCTCGGTGAGGACCATCGACATGGGCCAGGGCCAGAAGCAGAGCCGCATCCTGGCTTGGACCTTCATCGAGCCAGGGGGCGCAAGAAAAGTCCCCTGAGTTAGGGCTTGAAAGACACGAGGACGATGACCAGGTTGAAGAAACCCCCGAAGACGAGAGGGGCAATGAGCGCCAGAACGGCCGCGTCCGAATCCTTGGGCCGCAACCAGATGAAGAGCGAGACCGCGATGACAACAGCCACCGCGTCAATCGAGACCATGAGGGCGATCTGCCCTTTCGAAAGTCGGCGGGGCGACGGTGTGGGGGTCATGAGGCCCTGATTATCACGCGAGAGACCCGCCGGAATCTCGAACGAGGAGAGCGGTGCGTGATCGGGGCCGGGCCTTGATACACTTTCGCCGCCCCATTTTCTTGAGGAGATACAAGAAGTCCCATGACCTATGTGATCGCTGAGCCCTGCATCGGAACCAAGGACGCCGCCTGCGTCGAAGTCTGTCCCGTCGACTGCATTCACCCCAAGAAAGACTCGCCGGAACATGCCGCGGCCACGATGCTCTACATCGACCCGGACTCCTGCATCGACTGCGGGGCCTGCGTTCCCGTGTGCCCGGTGCAGGCCATTTTTCCGGAGGATGAGCTGCCGGACAACTGGAAGCAATACACTGAGATCAACGCGAAGTACTTTCAGAAGTAGTCGCGTCTGGCGGAGGCAGGGATGAGCGAGGTCCGGGTCACTTTCAAGAAACCGGCGAAACTCGGTCAGGACGCGGCCCTTGCTCTTGAAGACTACGCGCGGGCCACTTCCTCCTGCGACGCAGTGGTGGTCATCGACTCAGCCCACCACGTCATTGGAGTTCAGCTCGCCGCGGGTGGAAACCAGGTGCCGGAGGCCTTGCTCCAGGACATTGAGCGTTTCTTCGATTCACTCGTCGCGGACTCGGCAGACCGCCTGGGTTGGAGCTGAACCCCGGGCTGACTTCGCGCTCTTAACAACTAAGGACGCGCGCGGAAGGTCGAACCCGGCCGGCCCCTCTCCCAAATCTCCAGTTCGGCCTTCCGACCCGAGCCGGAATGCGAAGGAATACTGCGTTCGAGAGAGAGGGGCGTCCCAGCAGAGCCGTCTATCATTTCCGGCTACCGAAAATGCGTCCTCCATCCCTCTTGCGCTTCGCCCGTCGTGCCCTCGGCATGGCCCTGATCGGCCTTCTGCCTTCGTCCGCGTACGCTGACGACAAGGAATCGACGGTCCTCGCCCCGACTCTGAGCCGGGACGGAGACCAGGTCACCCTGCACGCGAACCCGCTCAGGGGCGAAGTGATCAAGGTCGACGGCCGGCTGGACGAAGCCATCTA
>JAENWE010000240.1 GCA_016650185.1 Vicinamibacteria bacterium
TCGTGGAACAGTCGCGCGAAGACTTTGAGCCGAAGATCGCTGCGATCCACCCCCGCGCGCTCGAGGCGGACATCGAACGTGTCTTTGGTGTCGTGCCACTCGAAACGTCGCATCTGTCGGGACACGCTCTCGACCATGTCATCGGGAAGCTCCAGAACCTTGCCGATCTCGCGGGCTGCGCTTTTTTCACGATAGGTGATGACGTTCGCGGTCATAGCCGCGCCGCGCGGTCCGTACTTCGTGTAGACGTGTTGAATGACCTTCTCGCGCCGATCGCCGGAGGGAAGATCAATATCGATGTCAGGCCACTCGCCACGCTCCTCGGAAAGAAAGCGCTCGAAGAGCAGTTCCATCCCTACTGGATCAACGGCGGTGATGCCAAGGCTGTAGCAGACGGCGCTGTTCGCGGCCGACCCCCGACCCTGGGCCAGAATGCCCTCGGTTTTACAGAACTGTATGAGATCCCAGACGATGAGGAAATATCCGGCGAGGCCGAGCTTGGCGATGACGGTGAGCTCCTTCTCGATCTGGGCACGCGCGCGATCGTGATACGGGCGATAGCGGTTATGAGCGCCCGCTTCGGTGATGGCGCGCAAAAACGAATCGTTGGTCTCTCCCGGGGGCAACGGATAGTCGGGGAAGCGGTAGCCGAGATCGTCGAGAGTGAAGCGCAGCCGGTCGGCCAGAGCCTCGGTGTTTCGAAGAACGTCGGGCCGATCGGCAAAAAGCGCCTGCAGGTCGGCCGGTTTTTTGAGATGGCGCTCGGCGTTTTCCGACAGGAGACGACCCGCCCGGGACAACGTGGTGTGATGGCGCAGACAGGTGAAGACATCGACCAGCCGGCGACCCTGGGGCATGGCATGCAGAACTCCGTTGGTGGCCACGGCTTGAAGACCACGGGCCGCCGCCAGATCGAGAAGGCCGAGCGCGGCGCGATGGCTCTCACGGGTCAGATGCCGCTGAACTTCGACGAACGTCCGGTCTTTGCCGAAGAGAGGGATGAGCCCATCGACCACCACGGGCTGAGTGGAGAGAGCCATGAGGCCCTGCAATAAGTCGGGATCGTCAAAGCCAGAACCGGGAAGGCCGAAATCACCGGTGCGAGATCCCGCCTGAAGCCCAGCACTTTGAGTGGCCCTTGATCTGGCCCGAGAGGTCAGGAGACGACTGAGGTTCCGATATCCCTCGCGGCTTTCCACCAAGAGGGTCACGAAGGTGTCGTCCCCCGGTATCGAACTCGATAAAGACACCTCAGCGCCTACGACGGGGCGCACGCCGGCCTTCTTGGCCGCCTGGAAAAACCTCGGCGAGCCGGCCAGGCCATCTCGATCGGCGAGACCAACGACGCCGTGGCCCATGCGGGCAGCCTGAGCCACAAGCTCCTCTGGGCTCGAAGACCCTCTATGAAACGAAAAAGCGGATGAGGTATGAAGCTCGCAGGTCATTCGTCCTATTTTCGCTCATGGTTCGCCGATTCGGGTCCCTCCCATTCGGAACCTTGGGACAAGAAACGCCCGCCGGCGTCGGTTGACAGAAGCTTTGACCGACTTGCTACACTCCCTTTTGCCTCACTCCTCAAAGAAGCTGAGCGAGTTTTTCCAAATAAACCAAAGCGATGAGTGTCTTCAATAAGGTCGTCAGCCGCGTTCGGAACTTTTTCCTCGAGCCCGAGCCGAAGACGCCCGCCACCCGGCCGTTCGTTTCGGGCCGGCCCTCCTCCGATTCGACCAGACCGCCTCCGAAAGCCCGGGTCGAGAAGCCTGACTCCTTCGAATGGGAGCCGCCTGACAATTGGCGTCCCGAGGGCGATTCCGCGCCGGACCAGCCCCAATCTCCGACGCCAGGGTCTGGGGGCGTGGCGCCCAAGGGCGTCGTTGCAACCTCTTCTCGAAATGCGCCCTTCTCCTCACGAAACTTCTCGCCTGAGGAGCTCCAGAGAAGCAGCGTCCTTGACATCGTGGCGGCGGGCGAGTCGAGGGGCAACTCGGCTTCGGCCGCCCAAACCGGCTTTGATTCCGCAACCGCCGCTCTCCCGGAGGAGTTGATTCGAGAGCTCGCGAACACGAGTTCCTCGCCGGGTCCGCCCAATTCTGCACACGGCCTGTCGCACGAGGGCCAGACCACGGTCGAAATCTCTCCCTTGCTCGTCGGGGAGATTCCTCGGCCGTCTGCGGAAGCGTTCGGCTTCACATCCATGCTGCGCGCTGCGGCATCGCGTGTCGACGCAGAGGAGCCCGCCCCCGAATCCTCTCCCGAACCGAATCCCGAAAGCGGGATGTCGGACGCCTCCGCTTCTCCCCAGCCGTGGGCTCCGGGCGCCCGTAGTCTGGCCGGGATCGAATCCGCTCCCCCGCCCTTCTCCCTGGTCACCGGAGGCTCCACTTCAGGTTTCCAACGGCCCATCGTCGATGACCCGACCAAGACCGGCGAAATCGACCTCCCCGATCTCGGCCGAGGAGCCCAAATCGAAGCCCAGGACACCGAGCCCGGGCGAAAGATCGAGGGAGTAAGCACCGGGGAAATCGAACGCAGGCTTTTCACACGCGCCGAGCCCGTCCTGAGCGATGCGAAGGTCCCCGCACCGCCTCAAGCGCGGCTCTCACAAATGACCGCCCGAACCGAGGATCAAACTGGACCGGCGCCGAGCGCGAACCCAGAGGCCTCAGCGGAGCCTCATCCCCCCGGACCGTTTGCGGCCCTGGTGGCCCGGCTCCCTCCCTCCCCGGACGTGAGAGATCTCGTGGGGGCCCCTGCCCCCTCCCCACAAGCAGTGACCAAGGAGGCTCCCTTGAACGAATCCGCACCCATCGTCATGGAGGCGCCTCCGCTTCCCAAGCTCCCTCCCATCACACTCGATCCGACCGTGGTGCGCGAGATCTATCGAATCATGTACTTGTCGCGCCGCATCGACGACAAGGAAATCGCCCTCAAGCGTCAGAACAAGATCTACTTTCAGATCAGCGGCGCGGGCCACGAAGCCATCCTGGTCGCCGCGGGCATGGCCTTGCGTCCCGGCTACGACTGGTTCTATCCGTATTACCGCGATCGCGCCCTGATGCTGACCCTCGGCATGACCCCGACCGAAATGCTCATGGGCTCGGTCGGAGCCAAGGACGACCCCAACTCCGGCGGACGCCAGATGCCCTCGCATTGGGGCCACAAGGGATTGAACGTGGTCAGTCAGTCGTCGCCGGTGGGCACCCAGTTCCTTCAGGCCGTGGGCTGCGCCGAAGCCGGCCTCTATATGGAGAAGACGGGAGCAGCACCCACCTTCAAGCATGACGAGGTCGTCTTCGTCAGCACCGGAGACGGCACCACGTCCGAGGGCGAGTTCTGGGAAAGCCTCAACACCGCCTGCAACCTGAAGCTGCCCGTGGTCTATCTCGTCGAGGACAACGGTTACGCGATCTCGGTTCCGGTCGAAGTCCAGACGGCGGGGGGAAGCA
>JAENWE010000241.1 GCA_016650185.1 Vicinamibacteria bacterium
CGACCCTTCATGGCCAGGGCCGAGTCCGCGGTGTCGTTCAGCCGCTCGACCAGGCGACCCTTCATGGCCAGGGCCGAGTCCGCCGTGTCATTGAGCTTGCGCCCCATCATCTCGCGGGTGTCTTTGCCTGACTGCGGGGCAAGGAGCAATGCGACGGTGGCGCCGGCGAGGCTACCGGCCAGAAAAGAGAAGGTCAGTCCGGAATACGACGTGCCGTGACATGTGGAATCCGAAGTGTGATTGTGCATTAAAGCTCCTTTGGGTAACGTCGCGTAGTTGTTGGCCAGACTGGATTGCTCCGGCCGCGTCTTCGGGCCAGCATTTCAGACGCACTGGTCGCTACAGCAAGATCGGGACCATCCTCTCAAACCCCACGGTAACGCCGGAGCGCTCCGCGCCAGGTGACCTGGCCGACATTCCAGGGGGCCGATTTGTAGATTGCGCGCCGGCCCGCACTCAGGCAAGGGGCGTTACTTGGCGCCTTCCCCGGCCCAGCAGGCTCCTGGCCGCACCGATGCCGATGGCGCTCTTGAAAAGTAACCCAGGGAGACCACTCCGCTCTGCTGACCCCTGGGTCCCACGCTTCTGGGCGCGGAGGACCATCGCAACGGCGCCGGCCACAGCGGCCGCGGTTGCAACCGCGACTCCGATCCCAACCGCCGGGTGCTTCCTGAGTTGAAGCTTCAGGTCAAGGGCCTCTTGCCGGCGCCGGTCGAACTCGAAGATATACGTCCCGAGCTCGTCGCGCGCCGCTTCGATATCCGTGAGAAGCCGGTTCACTTCCGCGGCAGGCTCCCTTTCGTCCGGCTTCAAGCGAGTCGATCCTTCATCCATTGGAGGTCCTCCTTCAAGCTGGCCCGAGTCGCCCCGAGCGGGTTCTTCACGCGCCTGGCCCAGCCGATCGAAGCCATCACCGCGCCGGTGACGAGGAAAGGAGCGGCCACGATGAGAGCGGCCGCCCATCCGGGCACGATCGTCGCAAGCGCCAGGACGGCCGCAACAAGAAGCGTGTTGATGCCCAGGAGACCGCAGAGGGTAGCGATGCCAAGGGTCTTGACCATCGCGACCTCGGACCTCAAATCGGCCTTGATCTCGGCCTTCGCGAGTTCGACCCTCTTGGTGGCCAGGAGCTTCAGCCGATCGGTGAAGTCCGACAGCAACTCCTTGAGAGGGATGTTTCGGAGCGAGTCGGGGTCAGCGCGCGCCGCGGTTGCCAGCCGAGTCTCATTTGTGGGCGTCATGGTCATGGTCATAGTCATAGGGCCAGAAGCAAGATCCAAGCCGCGGGGGACCAGCCTGTGCGCGCGGGAACCGGCGTGACGAAGCGCTCTCCGGGGCGCGAACGGCGAGCACGCAGCGGTGCGCTCCGGGCTCGTCCAATCGTCGCCCCTTCAGGCACGGGGGGTTTCAGGACGGTCTGGAGATCTGCGAAAGCGCCTGAGCGGCCGGCTTGCTCTCCGAGGCCTTGACGGCAAGGTCGCCCAGGGCCACGATGCCCACGAGTTTCGTGTCCTGATCCACCACGGGGAGACGGCGCACCTGGCGTTCGCTCATGATCTTGACCGCCTCGTCCACCGTGTCGGTGTCGAGGGCCGAGGAAACGCCCTTCGACATCACGTCGCGGACCTTGGTCTCGATGCCAAGGCCGAGGGCGACCGCTCGAATCGCGATATCGCGATCGGAGATCGTGCCGATCATGTGTTCCGCGTCCCCGACCGGCATCATTCCGAAGTCTCCGTCGCGCATCTGTCGCGCTGCTTCCCCGATGGACATATCGGGACTTATGACCTTCACGTTCCTGCTCATCAGATCTTTCAATTGGTGCATGTTCGTTTCCTTGTGTTTGCAGTATGCGGGCTATTGGTGGGTTTCAGGCACGGTCGCGCAGTTCGGTGACGCCCTTCTTCTCGGCGCAGTGATCGCAGCAGAAGATCCGGTCAGCCTTCTCCAGGCCGTGCCCGATGATGCGCAGGCCGCAGTGCGCGCAGGTGGGCGCAAGCTTGTGAATCGCGCATTCGAAGCTGTCGAAGGTATGGGCCTTGCCCCGAATCACGACCTCGAAGGACTTGTCGTAGTCATTTCCGCACGTTTCGCAACTGGTCATGTTTCAGTCCTTGTCCCTGGAACGACCCTTCGTTCCTTCGAGAATGTTCGCCTTCCCGCCGCGGCCGGTCTGTTCGCCTCCGCACGCAGGGGCGCGATTTGGTCTCAGGTGCTTCTCAGGTCGTCCTCTTCGTGGCCGGCGCGGGCGTCTGGTCGCGAACGATGGCCGCAGCCTTCCGGTGGTGACGATCTCCTCGATCTGCTCGTAGGGAAGAAACCCCGAACCCCCTTGCCGTCCGCGGGGTGGGCGCGTTGGTTTCGGCAACGAGGACATCGCCGTTTGGAAGCACATGGATCCACCTTGGGTGATCGAGATTTGAAGCGAAGAGCTCGACCTGCATACCGTCTCCGCTGGTCGGACGTTCGTGGGCGCCCCAGCCCTTCGCCGTCACCACATTTATGACGGGGAGGAGCGATGTGTCAGGCGCCGGGAGCGACGGATTTCGCCCCATGCCCTGCGCCACCGACAGCCGCGCCTCGCCGTGGGTCGCCGCGTAGAAGGCGACGCCAACCAGGGAGAGACCCACTACGGCCACGAGCATCAGAACAAATGCCAGGCGACGGGCCACCGGCTTCACCGCGTTTCTACAAGAGGTCGCGTCGCTCGAAGATCTGAGGAGCCGCGGTCGGCGGTGACGCTGATCTTCTGCCCGAGCTTCAGATCTGCGGGCACACCGCCGGGAAAACGCTTGGCGATAGCCTCCCGAATCTTCTCCTGACGATTGCCCGGGTCGGGATGGCTGCTCAGGAACTCCGGCTGCCGGCTTCCGCCGCTGCTCCTGGCCAGTATGGCCATGACCTCGACCAGCGCTCGGGGGTCGTAACCGGCGTCCGCCATGAGACCGACCCCGAGCGCATCGGCCTCGAGTTCGTCGCTGCGGCCGTACTTCAACTGGACCATCTGTCCCACGACGGCTGCCACCTGAGCCGCCTGCTGACCGGAGCTCTGATCGTTGGAGGCGGCGACGCCGGCCGCGCCGACCAAGCCCTGGGTGAGCTGGCCCTTGGTCAGGTGCTCCGCGGAGTGCCGGCCAATGACGTGACCCGCTTCGTGTGAGAGTACCCCCGCCAGTTGGGCTTCGTTCTCGAGGCTCGCGAGCAGCGCTCGGGTTATGAAGATGGGTCCGCCCGGGAGGGCAAAGGCATTGACCGTCTTCGCGTCGCTCAAGACAACGAAGCGAAACCGGTACGGGGTCTTGCCCGAAACACCACCCACAACGCGCTGTCCCACCGATTCGACATCCGCCTGGATGGAGCCATCGGGGTCCGCGCCTCCGAACTCCGCGGCCATCTGGGGCGCCGACTGCAGACCCAGCGCGATCTCCTGTTCCTGTGAGATCGCGATGTGTTGCGTCTCGCCCGTGACGGGGTTCACTTCCCGAGACGCGAAGTAGGAGAACAAGGCGATCCCGGCCATCAGCGCGCCAGCGGCAAGTCGGGAGCGCTGCATGGGCGGCTACTGGACCTTGAAGGTCTTGGTTCCCGCCGAGGCCCCGTTCAAGAGGATTTCCACCTTGTAGTCGCCTTGGGGCCAGCCAGGGTCGCCCTTGGACGCATGAAACTCGGTAACGGCGGGCCCATTTGGCATGATGGTCTGCGTGCTTTCGGTGACCAGCTGGTCGCCGAAAGTAAAGCGTGCGGCCAGAGTGACGCTTGCTGAACCTGCCGTGTTCACCGCGACGTAGAACGTGTCCGTCGGCGCAAACGTCGTCGTCTTGTCGGCGATCGCCTTGTCCGCGCCGAGGCTGCGTCCCACGTCGATGTTTGTGACCGTCACTGTGCCTGCGGTGGGTGGCTGCGTTGCGGGCGGGCGTGTCGAACCGCCCGAGCAGCTGAGCAAGGTCAGCGCGCACGCGACCGCGGCGGCGAGAGAACTCGGCAACATGCCATTCCTGCTTGACTTCAGTCCTGGGCTCATTGCGGAATCACCAGACGCTGGCCGGGATGGATGAGGTCCGGGTTGCGGATGATGCTGCGGTTCGCTTCGTGGATCCGGGGCCACTTTTTGGCGTCTCCGTAGTAACGCTTGGCAATCCTGGAGAGGCTGTCGCCCGCTACCAC
>JAENWE010000242.1 GCA_016650185.1 Vicinamibacteria bacterium
AGCCTCGTGACCACCGAAGGCTTCGTCGCCGCCTGCCGGAAGAGAGGGGCGGGCGCCGCCGAGTACAAGAAGCTCTCACACGGCAGGACCATCGAGTCCCTCTTCGGGGATTTCGCCGAGGAGGGTCTCGTCCAGCCCACGTACGTGATCGATTACCCGGTTGAGATCTCACCTCTGGCCAAGCGGCGGGCGGACAATCCCGACTTCGCGGACCGGTTCGAGCTCTTCATGTGCGGCATGGAGATCGCGAACGGATTCTCGGAACTGAACGACCCTCTCGAACAGCGGGCCCGTTTTCTGGATCAGCTGGGAAGCCGCGAAGGCGGCGACGACGAGGCCCATCAGATGGACGAGGACTACGTCCGCGCCCTCGGCCACGGACTGCCGCCTACCGGAGGCTGCGGCCTCGGCATCGATCGCCTGGCCATGCTGCTGACGAACTCCAAGTCCATCCGCGACGTGATCCTGTTCCCGCAGATGAGGCCGGAGGGCGGGAGAGATCCCAAAGGGTCTTCGCCGGCGAGGGGACTCAATCCCGACACGCCCGCGGCGTGAACGTCGCGGACATTTCGAGTCGCGAGCGTGAGCCGGTGAGCCATGGCGGTGGCGGCAATCATGCGGTCGCGCGAGCCTTGGGTCAATCGCTCGTTGTGCCTTTGCCCAGGCGTGTCCGGGGAGGGTGAGGCTCTGGGCCGCCCCGGACTTTGGGGCAGCGAGGCCGGCAGGTAACCTGACCGCTTCCTCATGAGCATTCCTCTCGATCTTTCCATCGCCCTTCGCTATTTGCTCAAGCGCCAGGGTGCGGGCTTTCTCACCGTGATCGCGAGCATTGCCGTCCTTGGCATTGCCGTGGGCGTGATGGCGCTGTTCGTTTCCCTCGGCCTGATGACCGGGCTGCAGGGTGAGATCCGCGGCCGGATCCTGGGCACGACTGCCCACGTGTCGGTTTTCAAGTCGCGGGGTGAGGCCTTCACCGACCCCACCGGCATCGCCGCTCTGGTGGGAAAGGTCCCAGGAGTCTTGGGCGCGGCCCCGTCCCTTTACGGGAAGGCGCTCGTCTCGTCCCCTTCTTCGCAGGCGGTGGTCACCATCAAGGGCATCAGCGCATCCGAGGGCGAGATCACCGATCTGCCCAAGCAGGTGAAGGAAGGGTCCATCGATGACCTGCCTCCCCATGGCGAGGGCTTCCCCGGCATCCTGCTTGGTCGCGAAGTGTCGACCGTGCTGGCCGTGGGCCCAGGGGACGTCGTGACCCTGACCATCCCGCGCGGCCGCCTCACGCCGTTCGGAGTCATGCCTCAGTTGGCCAAGTTTCGGGTGGCTGGCGTGGTTCAGACCGGCCTGTACGAGTTCGATGCCGGTTGGGGCTGGATCGCCCTCCTCGAGGCGGAGCGTCTCCTCGCTTCGTCCGGCGCGGGCACCGTCCTCGTGGAAGCGCGCCTTCAGGACATGTACGACGTGGATGCCGCCGAGGCGCGCATCGTGCAGGCTGTGGGTTCGGACTACGTGACCTCGGACTGGATCGAGACCAACCGAAGCCTGTTCGAGGCGCTTCAACTCGAGAAGATCGCGATCACCCTCACCATCGGTCTCATCATGCTGGTGGCCGCGCTCAATATCGTGGCCACTCTCATCATCATGGTCACGGAAAAGAGGCGGAGTATCGCGGTCCTGATGTCTTTGGGCGCCACTCGCGAGGTCATTCGGCGCGTATTCGTCTGGCAGGGCGCGGTGCTCGGCGCGGTCGGAACGCTCCTGGGCGCGGCCGCCGGGACGGCCGCCTGCCTGGTTCTAGACCGCTTTCAGCTTATCCGGATTCCGGCCGACGTCTACCAGGTCGCGTACCTTCCTTTCAAGCTTCTTCCCACGGACGCGGCCGTCGTGGTCGTGGGGGCCATGGTCGTGAGTCTGGTGGCGACCCTGTATCCGGCGGGGAAGGCGGCTTCCCTCCAGCCCACCGAGGGCCTCCGATCCGAGTGAGCGATCTGGTCCTCGAAGGGCGGGATCTCTGGAAGTCCTACCAGGGCCCGAGCGGCCCCGTCGATGTTCTGCGCGGAGTCGATGTCGGGGTGTCGCGCGGCGAGGTGGTGGCCCTTCTTGGGGCGTCCGGGGTGGGCAAGTCGACCTTGCTGAACCTCCTTGGCTCCCTGGATTCCCCCGATCGTGGCGATGTCCGTCTCGCCGGCACATCGCTCCTCGGCGTCAACGGCGCCGGCCGGGCCCGGATGCGCAACGAGGCCATCGGCTTCGTTTTTCAGTTCCATCACCTCTTGCCGGAGTTCACGGCCATCGAGAACGTGGCCATGAAGCTACGCCTGCGCGGCGTCGCCGACCGACCGGCTCTCGAGGCTTCGCGCGTGCTGCTGGAGCGCTTCGGTCTCGCCGTCCGGCTGCACCATGCCCCCGACGCGTTGTCCGGTGGGGAGCAGCAGAGAGTGGCGGTGGCGCGGGCCCTGGTCGGCGATCCCCAGGTGCTTCTGGCCGACGAGCCCACCGGGAACCTCGACCCGAAGACGGCGTTATCCCTGTTCGAGGAACTGCATACGGTGGCCCGCGAGCGAGGAATCGCCATTCTCTGGGCCACTCACAATGAGGCTCTGGCCACACGAAGCGATCGGATTCTGCGACTGGTCGACGGCCGTCTCGTGCAGGCCTCCTGAGGAAGTCGGCTAGGACTTGGCCGCTTCCTTGGATTCCACCGCCTCTGCGTCTCGCAGCGCTTGCGAAACGTTGTACTTGAGTTCGGGCGCGAGCTTCGTCACCTTGAAGCCCGGCACAGCCTTGACCCGGCAGGCGAGGCCGGTCATGGTCCGACCGCCGACCTCGTACTTGATCTCGCAATACCGACATTCCGCGTTCCAGCAGTAGCCGCCGGTTCCCACGTCCGGAGCGACGAACTGAAGTTGGCGCAGCAGGATATTGTTCTCGGGAACCTCGAAGCGCTTCCCGAGGACGTCGATGGGTATCAGCTTCTCGTAAGGCTCGTACAGGTCGGACATGCCCAATCATCTTAGCCCGCCGATTAAAGTACCTCCCACATGAAGATCGCGTTCGTGGGTTCGCATGGGGTGGGTAAGACGACACTGTGCTTTGATCTGGCCGCTCAACTGAAGCGCCGGGGAATCAACGTGGACATGGTGAAGGAGGTGGCCCGGGCCTCGCCTCTCCCCGTGAACCGAAAGACCTCGCGCGAAGCCCAACTCTGGATTCTCACCACCCAGGTGGCCGAGGAGATCAGGGCTTTGTCCCATTCGGATGTGGTGGTCTGCGACCGCGCCGCTCTCGACAACTATGCGTACTTCTTCCTGGCCTGCGGGCGCGATCTCGCGGTTGAGAAGTTCGTCGAGATGTGGATGAAGACCTACGATGTCCTGATCCGCGTTCCTGTG
>JAENWE010000243.1 GCA_016650185.1 Vicinamibacteria bacterium
GACCCAGCATCGCGTCAAGGCCCTGCGCAACGAGATCGAACGTCGCAACGGAAGAACTTTCCTGCGCGTTCTGGAAGTGACCCAATGAGCCCCATCAACCAGACCGACCCCACAAGCCCCAAGCGTGAATATCACAAGCCGCAGGTGATCAAGATCGACCTCGCCTCCGACGAGGTGCTCGCGGTTGGTTGCAAGATGACAGGAAACCAGCCGGCCTTCAATCACCTGCCTTGCATCACCCGATCCTGCGCGACTCAGGGTTCGTAGCCGGGCGTTCGGTCCTGCGCATAGGCGGGATCGCCTTCGTCACCACGTCGGCCCTGCCCCTCCACCTCGCGCAGAATCCGGCCTACTCGGACTTCTTGGCCTGCGACCCGGCAGAGAGCGATCTCCCCATCGAAGTCAGCATCAATCAGGGCGAGGCCGCTCCGCCTCCCGACGCCCGACTGACCTTCGACACCGGGTCCGCGTGGTCGGCCTACGCTCTGCCGGATGGAGATCGGTCGATAGTGATGGCGCTGCCCGCAGCGCGCGACAAGCCGCTCCTGTCGGCGCGCTTCGACCCGGAGGTCACTCGGGTCCGGGTCACGTGCTCATCCGAACTCCTGGTGGAGGGGCGTTTCTTTGATCCGCTCCGCTATCCGCTGGACCAACTCCTCATGATGCAGCGCCTGGCCTGCGAGGGCGGGTCGATCATTCATTGCGCCCTGATCGCAGTGGGCGATAGGGCGGTGATTTGCCCAGGGGTCTCGGGCGCGGGCAAGACGACCCTGACCCGGCAACTTGAGGGCAACCCCCGCTTCCGCATTCTGAGCGACGACCGGGCGGTGATCCGGCGCGCGCGGGACGGCTACATGGCCTATGGCACGCCCTGGCCCGGAGAGGGCGGTTTCGCGGTCAATGAAGGCCTTCCTCTTGTGAGCATCGGCTTCATCCAGCAGCGTGAGGGCCCGTCATGCTCTCCCATCAGCCCGAGCGAGGCGATCCACCGCCTGGTTCGGATGGCCTCGCTCCCCCTCTTCGATCGCCAGGCGGGGCCGCGCGTCTTCGACGGCCTCGCCGATCTGTGCGGACGAGTGCCCGTGTGGCGGCTGGGTGTCCCTCCCGACCCCTCGGCGGCGACCGCCGTGAACGGCCTGGCCGAAGGCCGAGCGGTCTCCCCCGTCTGAATCCCAGCCCCGGACTAGCCGCTGGTTCCGAACAGAGGCAGGGTGGTGTAGCGCGATGGATCTTCGGCGACGGCCACGCCTTCGATCTCCACCCACGCATGCGCCTCCGGCCTTTCGCGGCCGGCTAGCGGCGTAAGGCCGATACGCAGTACGGCCGCGTGGCCGGCGCGGATCAACAACGCTTCGAGGACGACCGCCCTGGGCACACAAAGGGTCAGACCGGGCAGCGCCTGCGAGGACATGCGCACCAGGTCGGCCAGACGTTGTGGGGTTAGGTCGCAACGGGGGGCGAGATGCCCGGCTACGCGTCGGAGGCGAGAGACATCCACCAGGCTCAAGCCCAGCCTGACCATGAGGAGCATCAAGGCAACCCTGGCCAGACCCCTCCGTTCTTGGGAGGGGAGCCCCCAATACCGCCTCGCCTGAACCATGCGCCTGCCCATGCTCCGATTGTCCCACGTTCCAAACCATGCCCGTGAAGAGGTCATCGCCATCTCCACCGCGGAAGGCAGCTTGCCTGTCGGGCCCAGGAAGAGGATGATGGTGGGAATGGCAGAAGCGCGCTCACCTCTGGTCAACGACTTCTGGGGAGGGTTGTCCGCGATGCTGGTCGCGCTGCCGGCCTCCCTCGCCTTCGGCGTAGCCGTGGTCGCGCCGCTCGGTCCGGCCTATGCCGGAACGGGCGCGCTCTCGGGGCTTCTCGGCGCCTTCGCGCTGGGCATCGTGGCGGCCTGGCTGGGCGGTGCGCCCCGTCTCGTCTCGGCGCCTTGCGCGCCAGCGGCGGCGGTGCTGGGAGCGCTGACCCTGGAGTTGACCAAGGACCCGAATCGAGATCCGGCCTCGATTCTGCTGCTGCTCAGTCTCGCCGGCCTGATTTCGGGGGCCTTGCAAATCCTCTATGGTGTGCTGGGCGGCGGCACACTTATCAAGTTCATCCCTTACCCAGTGGTGACCGGATACCTCTCGGGCGTCGCCATCGTGATTTTCCTGAAGCAGCTTCCCTCCTTTCTGGGTCTGGCAAAAGGAATCGGGATGGGAGCGGGAGTGAGCCAGCCAGGCCTGTGGAACCCGATCTCGCTCACCGTCGGCATCGTCACCATGGCCGCCACCTGGGCCGCGCCGCGGTTGACCAGGAAGGTCCCGGCCCCTATTATCGGCCTCCTGGCGGGCATCGCCGCCTACTTCGGCCTGGCCCTGCGGAACTCGAGTCTGTTGTCTTTCGAGGGAAATCCGCTGCTCATCGGACCTCTGTCGAGCGGCGGCTCCTTGTGGGGCGGACTCACCGCCCGCGCCATCGCCTTGCCTAGCGTCAGCGCCGCCGATCTCGCCGCCATCGCCGGGCCGGCTCTGACCCTCTCCGTCCTTCTCTCGATCGACACCCTCAAGACCTGCGTGCTGGTCGATGCTCTGACCCGCAGCCGGCATCAGTCGAACCGCGAAGTGCGAGCCCAGGGCATTTCGAACATGGTGTCGGCCTCAATCGGCGGCATGGCGGGTGCGGGAACCTCGGGACCCACCTTGATGAATCTGGCCAGCGGCGCGGCCACCTGGCGCTCGGGCCTGATCGCCGGCGTCCTGGCTCTCGTCGCCTACCTGGTCCTCGGTCCGGTGCTGGCCTGGGCGCCGGTTCCGGCTCTCGCCGCGCTCCTCCTGATGGTGGCGATCAAGATGTTCGACTGGAAGAGTCTCGGTCTGGTCCGGCAACGCGCCACCGTGTTCGATTTCGGAGTGATCGTCAGCGTCATCGCGGTGGCCGTGTTCGTCGACCTCATCGCCGCTTCCATGACCGGCGTCTTCCTCTCCATCCTGCTCTTCATCCGGGATCAGGTGAGAAGCCGGGTGATCCATCGCAAGATGTTCGGGAACCAGGTCTCCTCAAGGCGAAAGCGGCTCCCCGCGCAAATCGAGATTCTGAAGCGCCGGGGCCGCGAGATCGTGGTGGTGGAACTCCAGGGCAATCTCTTCTTTGGCACCACGGACCAGCTCCTCACTGAACTGGAGCCCGACCTGCCGGCCTGCCGCTATCTCATCCTCGACCTGCGCCGAATCGAGTCCATCGACTTCACCGGCGTGCATCTGCTGCAGCAGATCGAGGCGCGGATCCAGGAATCCGGCGGTCGACTGCTCTACTCCAACCTGCCGCGCGCTCTGCCCTCCGGCCTCGCCGGGAGCAGCTACTTCGCCGATGTGGGCCTGGTGTCGAGTCCAAAGAGCAAGCGGCTCTTCTCTCAGCTCACCGACGCCATCGAGTGGGCGGAGAACCACATCCTGGCTTCGGAAGGAAGCAGCCAGGAGGCCGAGGAGGAGACGCTGACCCTCAGCGAGATCGAACTCCTCAAAGGTCGGAAGGCCGAGACCATCAAGGAGTTGGAGGATGCGCTCGAAACCCGTCACTATGCGCCCGGCGATCCGGTCTTCACCCAGGGAGACCAGGGCGACGAGTTGTTCCTGATCCGCAAGGGCAGGATCAGGATTGCTCTTTCGACCGGCGGCCACGGCCAATTCCACGTGGCCACCTTCGGACAAGGCGATTTCTTCGGGGACATGTCCTTTCTCGATTCCGGGATCCGGTCCGCGGACGCGGTGGCGGAGACGGCGGCGGTGGTCTACGCGATCACCCGGAGCCAGTTCGATGCCCTGGCGGCGAAGCACCCGCGCGTGGGCCAGCAGTTTCTGGGCGGCCTGGCGCGAGCCCTCGCGCTTCGACTAAGGCATGCTGACGGCGAGATCCGGGCGCTTGAGGACGCGTAGCCTCCTCCAGCCCCGGGTGGGGGCCGTGCTGGCTCTGGTGGATCCCGCGCTCGGCGGTCACGTCGAGAGCGTTCACGCCTTTCGAGTCGCCGCCCGCTCCCTGCGCGCCGCCCTGCGAACCCTCACGCGCCGCCCCGACTCTTCCGCAGTTCTCAGGACGCGCGACACTCTGCGCGCCGCCATCCGTGCTCTGGCCGACGTGCGCGACCGTGACGTCGGGCGATCCCTGATCTTGAAAATCAAGACGGGTTCTGAGAGCGCCCTCGCGCTCAAGCGCCGAATGTTGGGGCTGTGCGAGAGTGAACGACGTCTCGCCCTCACTCAGGGTCATGGTCTCTGGCCCAAGCGTCTCGACCATTTGCTCATCGACCTGCTGGATCGCGGCGAGCCCGCCCTGAACACGATCATCAGGAGAACTCGGGCCGAGGCCTGGCAGCAACGACGGCGCGCCCTCGCTCTGATCCAAACCCTCGGCCGGCGTTACCATCCTGAAGAACTCCATGAGTTGCGCATCCGGGTCAGA
>JAENWE010000244.1 GCA_016650185.1 Vicinamibacteria bacterium
CCCCGATCGGAACGACCCGGCGGTGAAGCCCGGCGATCCATATCCGTACCAGGGCGGCCACAACCCGTTCATGCAGTACCTCGCCGCCTGGCCTCCTGCACCGAAGCCCGTTCGCATCCGGGCCGGCGAAGCGGCACGAGGCTGGGAGGAAGGGTTCTACGCGGGGACCACGTCGATTCAAGCCGCCGACGCGGAGGGCTGGGTGGTCTCGATTACACCGAGCGGCGGGTGGATTCCGGCGGTCATCGGCGGACGGACGGGCATCGGACTCAGCCAGCGTGCTCAGTCTTTCGTTACCGACCCGGCCGAGAACCCATTCAACGTGATCGAGCCCGGCAAGCGGCCGCGGGTTACCCTCACGCCGACGCTCGCGCTCCGAGACGGCAGGCCCTGGATGGCCTTCTCGGTGCAAGGCGGAGATTCGCAGGATCAGAATCTCCTGCAGTGTCTCTTGAACGTCCTGGAGTTCGGGATGACGCCCCAGCAGGCGGTGGAGGCGCCCAACATGAACTCCTTCCAGATGATGAACTCGTTCCAGGATCACACCGCGCAACCCGGCCGCATGCTCCTGGCGTCCTCGTCCCCCCCCGCGTTGCGGGCCGAGCTGCAGAGAATGGGTTACGCGCTGCAGTTCGCCGAGCGGACCTCGGGTCCGATCACGGCCATCTGGTTCGACCGCAGGCACGGGACGATGTGGGGCGCCGCGAGCAATCACGGAGAGGATTACGGCGTCGTCTGGTGAGACACTCCTGAGGTCCTTGGCCTGAAGGGTTGTCGCTCGCGATCGTGACCGCAAAGAGAAAGGCCCCGGGGTCGCCCCCGGGGCCTTGAGGACGCAGTGGCTGCGTTCTCGGAACCCGCGATCTAGAAGCGCAGTCCGACCGAGAACTGTGTCGTCCGCGGCGTGGTGTACGCGAAACGGTTGATGGGCTGGCCGAAGGTCGGCCCCAGATCCCAGTTGACGCCCTGCTCCGGTGTGGCCGAGAAGGGGTTGAAGCGGGAGTACAGGGTCGAGTTGGTGGCGGCGGTCCGGACGGACGTGTTGATGCTGTTGAGATTCTCGAGCACCTGCCGATCGAACACGTTCTGAGCAGTGAAGCGGATGAACAGCTCGGACTTCTTGGCCAACTTGTGGGAGTAGTTCAGGCTGAGATCGGTCCGGATCTGGGTCTCGGTG
The DNA here is from genome assembly GCA_016650185.1 of Vicinamibacteria bacterium. Classification (GTDB taxonomy): domain Bacteria; phylum Acidobacteriota; class Vicinamibacteria; order Fen-336; family JAGNNV01; genus JAGNNV01. The sequence goes on from JAENWE010000244.1 coordinate 1,178, forward strand.
CGGAAAGCGTCCGGAGCCGTGAACGCGTAGCCCACGGTTGACGGCGGGTTCAAGTAGCCGGGATTTGTGACGTAGGGCCGCGTGTCGACCGTGCCCGTGGCGCCGTAGGGTGAGCCCGAGGCGGTCTGTTCGAGGCCCCCGACGGTCAAACGACCGAACTTCTCCGGGAGCGGCACGTCCCAGGTCGCGAAAACCCGGACGCGGTGCCGCTGGTCAGTCGCCAGATCCCCGATGGGTGAATTCCAGGAAACGTCGAAGTACTCCGAGAAACTGAGGATCCCTGATCGCGACGGGCCGCCGCCCGCGGTCTCGCCCACGTTGTTCCCGTAATTCTTGGACAACGTGTAGTTGCCTCCGAGGCCGAGGCGACTGGTCGGCCGATAACTGATCTGGGCGTTGATCGCCTTGTAATTCCGCTTCAAGGGATCGTTGACGTTCTGGGTGACGCTGGCGTCGAACGAGCGGCCGAATGGGTCGGTGACCCTCCCTGTGCTCGTGTCGGTGATGGTCGCGTAGAAGTCCTGGAATTTCCGGAAGATCCCATCCACGCGGACGAGCCCGCGGCTACCAAGCTTGCGGCTCACCCCGGCCGAGTATTCGGCGACGTTGGGCGACTTCAAGGTGCCCGAGATCCGTCCCGTCAAACCGGGGACGCTGGGCGCGGAGCGGAAGGGTCGATCGGTACCGCCGTTGGCGAAAAACCAGGCGAAGATCTGGTCCGCGGTCGCATCCTGGCTGGTGGGGTTCGCCGGGTTGCCTACGTTGATCGCCGGCCCCTGGTAGTTGTACGTGAAGTTCGCGGGCTGGCCTCCGGGAGATTGAGAGTCACCCACGGAGTTGGCGATGGCGGCCACATACTTGCCGTAGTTGGCGCTGATCGTCCATTCGCCGTCGCCCTTGGGGTCAAGGGTCACGGAAAGGCGGGGGCTGAACGCGGCGTCCTTGACCACCTGCTCGCCTACGCTGTTGGCGCCGTTGTTCCTGTCGTAGCGAAGGCCGAGGTTGAAGCTCAGATTGTTGTTAAAGCGCCAGGTGTCGTTGACGTAGGCCGAGTACGTCTTGAAGTTGTTCCCTTGAGAACTGACGGGGATCGGGTTGAACTGAATGATCGTGGAGTTGTCGTTGTTGGCGATCGGGAAGAGGTCGGTGCCCTGGATGATCGTTCCCGTGAACAGGATCCGGTAGTCGCTGCCGGACTGGTGGTTGTTGGAGAAGCGCTGATCGGAGAACCTCTCGAAGCCGGCGATGAGGTTGTGCGACCCGGCGTTCGACGTGGACAGGAAGTACGACGCCTTTCCTCCAATCGTCTGGTTGTCGCGTTTCTCGTTGTCGCAGACCCCGCAGAACGTCGGAGAGTGGTAGCGATTCCCCGTGACGTTGTCCACGAAGAGAGTGCCCTTGGTCAGGTCGGTGAAGATCGATCCGGAGCTTGCGAACGTGAACCGGCGACGGGAGTATTGGGCCTCGACGAAGAACTTGGGGGTGAGGATTCCGGAGTAGTTCGCCGAGATCAGATCCTGGGGAAGGCTCCGGTTCACCAGGCTCGCCAGGTCCATGACGTTCCCGAAGCGGTTACCGGTCTCGTCGAATTGGATCTTGGAATAAGCGCCCTTGATGTTGTGCTTTGAGTTGAGCGCGTAGGTCAGTTTGCCCTCGTAGCGCTTTTCATTCCGCTGGTTGATGAAGCTGATGTTGGTGGCCGTGGTCTGTGCGCCCGCCGGGTTGTTTTCGATGCGAGCGGCGCCGAAGAACCAGAGCTTGTCCTTCATGATCGGGCCGCCGAGCGTGGCCTCGTAAGTGGGCACAATGTTCGTAGTGCGTGAGGCTGCGTCCGTCGGCGTGCAGGAGGCGGAAACCGGCTGGTTCAGTGTGTCGCAGGGGTAGTTCGACGCTGTCCTCCAGGTGCCCTTGTCGAACGTGGTCCGGAACGACCCGCTGAAAGTGTTGCCGCCGGACTTTGTCACCGCGTTGGAGACGCCGCCCGCGAAACGGCCGTACTCTGCCGAGATCGCGGCGGTTGAGACCGTAGTCTCCTGGATCGCGTCCTCGATGAAGATGCTCAGCGGGGTGTTGCGGATGTTGTCCTGGACGGCCACGCCATTCACGAGGAACAGGTTCTCGAACGACATGGCGCCGGAGATGGTCACGGCGTTGTTCACCGCGGTCTGATGCGCCCCCGGAGCAAGCAGCAAGGCGGCGAAGGGGGTTCGTGCGGTGGGCAGCTTGTCCAGAAGATCCTGGCTGTAAGTACTCGCCACCGCGGAGGTCTGAGTAAACTCAGTGGAGACGTGGCCGACGACCGTGACTTCCTCGGTCTGCCCGGCCAGGGACATCCTGGCGTTGTAGGGCCTGTTCTCCGACAACTTGAGGTCGAGAGTGACCTTGAGCGGCTTGAAGCCCGCCAGATCGAAGGTGATGGTGTAGTCGCCAGCGGGCAGGAAGGGGAAGATGTAGTCGCCGTTGGCGGTGGTGACGGCGGTGTGCACGCCCTGGAGCCTTGGTGAGCTGATCGAGACCGAAACACCGGGCAGGGGCAGCCCATCCGGGTCGACGACCTGGCCGGAGATGGTTCCGGTGAGGGTCCCCTGTGAGAAGGCCGGCACGGCCAGCCAGACCGCAACGGTCAAGGCCAGACAAAACCTGAGTCGAATAAGACGCATAGTAGTTCCTCTTGAAGTTTCAGTAGATAAAACGGCCATTGTGGCCTATGAAGTCACTGGCCATTCCGCAGCAAGGGCCGTGCCGCTCGCCGGACCCGGATTTGACCCCCAACTCGTGCAGTCATCGTGAGGAACCAGCCCCGGCATGATCCAAGGCTTTGGAGTTCGGTCCATGAGCACTCGCCTGTAAAGAGGCATGATTGGCATGGCAGGCGTTCGCCTGTCAGGGTTAGACCCAGGCCGTGCCCCGCCGACCCGAACCGCCGTGCGGTCGGCCGAAGCACCACTGCGGCTCCAGGCTCTACGCCTCGGCGAGTTCCTTGAGCGCTCCGACGAAGTGATCGAGTTCGGCGGTTGAGGTGTACAGATGCGGAGTGATGCGCGCGCCGTGAACGTTGGCGGTGTCGATGGCCACCGTCCAGATCCGGTATTTGTCGAGGAGTGCCCTGGAGAGATCCTTCGGAGCGAGACCGCGAAGGCCTACGTTTGCGATGGCGCAGGAGCGGTTCGGATCCTTTGGGGTGTTGACCACGACGTTCGGGACATCTCGAACCCGGCTCGTCCAGTAGTTCTGGAGGTAGCGGAGGCGGGCCTCCTTCCGCTCGATGCCGATGCTCTCGTGGAAATCGATCGCGCTCATGATGGCGAGATCGGTGTGCACCGGATGCGTGCCCGTGTGATTCAGTTTCTTGATATCCGTGTCGGCCACGTTCCGGTCCCCGAAAATCGGCCAGAGTTTCGCGATCCGGTCCCGGCGCACGTAGAGAGCGCCCGCCCCCAGATTGGCGCCAAGCCACTTGTGGAGGCTGGTGCCGTAGTAGTCGCAGTCGAGGTCGGGGATCTTGAAATTGAGATGGGCGAAGGCATGGGCCCCATCCACCATGACCTGAACGTCCCTGCGGTGGGCCATGTCCGCGATCTTTCGCACGGGCAGGATGTGGCCGCTGATATTGACCATGTGGCAGACCATGAGCAGGCGCGTTTTGGGCGTGATCGCGCTCGCGTACAACTCCACGATCTCATCGTCCGACTTGGGATCAAGGGGAAGGGACACCCGCCGGTTGACCATCCCGTAGCGCTTGCCCTGTAGCTCGAACATCGAGAGCATCGCTCCGTAGTCCTGCTCCGCCATCACCGCCTCGTCCCCCGGCTTCCAGTCGAAGCCTGCGATCACGGTGTCGAGCGACTCCGTGGTGTTTCGCGTGATGATCAGTTCTTCGGGTGAACATCCGGCCATGGCCGAAAGACGCGTGCGCACGGCCAGCTTGTCGTCAGTCTGCCGGGTTCGCATGTAGTAGGAGGCCTCGGTGTTGATCTCCCGCACCCGGGCGATGAAGTCCTCCAGGACCGCTTGCGGCTGCATGCAGTAGTAGCCGTTCTCGAGATTGATGTAGTCGGACTTCAGCTTGAACCCCCCGCGGACCCTGGCCCAAAAGGCCTCATCCTGCGCGAGATCCCCAGGAGCCGTGTTCGCAACCTCGGCGAAAAGCGCCTTCACGTCCGCCAGGGCCAGGCAAAGCGAGGCGCCGCCGAGGGTGTGGAGAAAATCACGCTTGTTCATGGGTGCTTGGGATCCTTATTTTTTGATGGTCGCGCCGGCGAGCTGGGCAATGGCCGCGAGGGTGGTCTGAGCCGCGTTGAGCCCGAGGCGGAAGTCCTTGTCGGAGTAGGTCGAGAAAACATCACTCGGCTGGTGCCAGTTCGGATCCCAGCCCGCGCCGATGTGCATGCCGCGTTCGTTCTCTCGCAGGCTGATCGCGGGAACGAGGTCCATGAAGGGCGTGGAGTCCGTGTTCGTCATATGCGGGCCGACCGCGGCGGGATAGTCGGTCGCGTACTTGTCGTTCGCGGCTCGGAAGAACCACGCGAGTTTCGCGGCAGCGTCAGCCTGCTTCGCGGTCGACTGGAATTCGATGTTGACGTCAGCCTCGAGGCGCTGCACCTTTGGAGACACGAAGACCGGCCGGCCCGCCGCATCGAGCACCTGCTTGCCCTTAGGGTCGAGCTGCGGAATGGGCATGCCGTGGTCCCACAACATCATGTCGTGCTGGATCATCCCGAGCCATTTCGGCTCGGGGTACTTGCCGGATCCCTTGGGCTCTTCGATACCCTGAAGGTCCTTGCGTTGAGCCACGTAGGCATAGGCTCCGTTCAAACCGGACTCTTCATTGTTCCACAGAGCGAACCGAATGGAACGCTCGGTCTCGACGCCTCGCTTTGACAGGATCCGCGCCAGTTCCATCACCAGCGCGGTGCCGGATCCGTCGTCGTTCGCTGCTTCATTGAAGCCGTGGCCGTCCAGGTGACCGCCCACGATGTACATCTCCTCCGGGTGGGTGGCGCCGATCTTGGTGCAGTAGACCTCTTCTCGTGGCGTGGTTCCTGGCGGAGTCTGCTCGGCGTCCAGCGAGCGAAGCGTCTCGTCGGGTTGACGCATCGGATCGGTGTTGACGCCCGTGCGCGCGCGATTGCCGAACAGCGTGCTTCCGCCCTGTCCTGGAGGACCGCCCAGACCGCCGCTCCTTGGGCCGGTGGGCTGGCGCGGGGTGGCGCCTGGCGCCGGCGTGGGTCGAGGCGCCGGCGGTGTGAAGTCGTAACGGATCCGCTCGGTGTTCGCGCACCCATAGCTCTTGAGCTGAGCTTCAATCCAGTCGACCGCTTTCCGATTTCGTTCCGTTCCCTGACGCCGGTCGCCGAATTGCGTCAGTCCCTTGATCGTGGACTTGTAGGCCTCAAGATCGAGTTGCTTCACCAGTGCTTCCACCGGATCGTCGGGGCCGGGTGAGGCTTTTGCCTGGGCCAGAGTTTGTTCGGCCAAAGTCGGAGGGGCAACGGTGAGGGCGGCGGCGAGGATCGAGGCGAGACGATGCCGGCGGGGACGGTGAGGGATTCGCATCAGGACTCCTGGAAATTGAGGTCGCGCCCAAGTGAACCCGAAGTGTAACGCCTCTTGCCGCCGCTATCGGCTACTTGCGGCACCGGTAGACGAAGGCCGGCGGCACGTTCCGCCACACCACGGCCGAGGTTTCGACGCAGCTGAATCGCGAGTCCAGAAGCTCCCGGAAGCGGCGTCCCGGCGGCATCCAGGCTGCGTGAGAGTAAGCAAACGTGGCAAACCGACCGCCCGGCCGGAGCGCGTTCACCGTGGCGTCCAGGAGGGTCGCCTGGCGCTCGGGCGAGAACGCCGCCCAGGGGAGTCCACTGATGGCCGAGTCCACCGACTTGCGGCCGGCGGCCTGGAGGTGACGGTCGAGATGCTCGACGGAGTCGTTCACCACCTGGACGCCTGGAAATCGGTCGGACAGGGCCTTCGCCATGTCGCGGTTGATCTCAAAGCACAGAAATCGGGCCTCGGGCCTCAACTGGCCTTCAATGACGCGGGTGAAGACGCCGGTCCCCGGACCCAGCTCAACCACCGTGTCCGCGTCAGGAAGCTCCATCCCTTCCACCATGGCTTGGGCCAGCCAGGCGGAGCTTGGAGTGATGGAGCCGGTGTCGAAAGGCCGTTTGGCGAAAGCGGCGAGGAATTTGGCGCGATCCCGCATGAGTCGAGAGGATTCTCGCACGGGAGTCCCTGGTCGAAAGGTGTGGGCCACACTACCGCTGAGGTCCAGGCTCCGGTTCCGGCTTCGGCAGCAGCCGCCGAAAGTGAACGCTCCAGGCGGCGGATCGGTAGCGGATGAGCTTCAAGAGTGCGAGGTCTACCCGCCCGGCGTCCGACAGGGCGGACGCGTCATACAGATCGAAGCCATCAGGCTGGAAGGACAGAGTCAGGTATTGGCCCGCTTGAACCGCGTTCTGCATGTCCTCGAAACTTGGAACGTCGCCGCCTCCCCACTGTCCGCCGAGATCGTGAGGCGAATGGGTGTGCCAGCCTCCCACGTACCGCCCTCGCCAGGTTGCGCCGGCGATGAGGGCAAACTGCTCTTCCGGACTGAGGGAGAAGGTGGGGGCGGCGTTTTGAACCAGGGTGGCAACGGCCCGGCGTACCTCCTCCGGGGAGTTTGCGAGCCCGAGCTTCCATCTTCCCAGGGCGGCTCGGAGCAGGCCGTGGGTGTCGAGAGAAGCAATGCCGGCGGAGGGTCGTTCGTACAGGGAGGCGACCGCCCCGGGGTCACGTCCGGCTCTGGTAAGACGGAGCGCCAAGGACCATTTTGGATCGTTGGCCTCAACCAGCCGTAACTCCGCGTCGAGGGTGGCCTCGCCCCCGACCTCCGGAGTCAGCCACTGGCCGGAAATCCACGCGCCGCGCCTGATCGCGCTCTCGAACAGGACACGAATACGGTCGACTGACTCGGGGGCGAGGGTGGCGGCAATGAGCTGTTCGTGAGTGATCGGATGGTCGCTGGGGGCGGCAAGACCGTACCACTGGTTCAATCGATCCAGGACCACGGCGAGGGGCGCCGAAATCGCAAAGGACAGGCGATGATTTTCCTCGATGCGCAGGTCCCGCGGAAAGAGCCTGTAGGGCGCCTGATGCTCCTCTACCATTACCCATGAGACGAGCTTCCGCACTTCCGCTCCAAGGCCCTGATAGTCGGCATTCGCGATCGCCGGAAGAGCCTCCCGCGTGACGGCGTCCTTGAGCAAGATCCCATCCGTCGAATTCGCCTGGGCTCCGGCGAGGAGAAAGCCGCATGCGATGGTCGCATGGAGGTCGATAAGTTTCAGGTTCGTGGGAAGGGCTCCATAGGCCAAGCCTATGGCAACGGGTCCGAATCCGCCGACCACGGCGGATCATGATCGAGAGTCGCGGATCGCCTCGCGCCGAGGATCAGGATCGCGAGCGGCGGTCGGCCTCGCGGAAGCGGTCGGCCAGGGTCTTGACGAATTCACCGGCCCAAGTTTGCAGGCCGAGGGTTTGCGACAACGTTTCGCCGGTGACCACTCGGACCACGAGCGTCTCCGTTGCCTCCACGGTGGCGCTCCGCGGCTCGTCCGAGAACACCGCGGTTTCGCCGAAGACATCCCCCGGCCCCAACTCGCGAAGGATCACAGGCTTTCCCTCGCTTGCCGCCGTCACCACGCATCGTCCGCTGACGATCACGAACGCCTCGTTGCCCGGTTCACCTTCACGAATGACCACGCTGCCCTTCTCATAGGTGCGCCGCGGAGCGCGCTCCCCTCCTCGCTGGAAGGCCACCACCTGTTGCTGGAGGTCGAGGACGCTCGGATGGCGATCCTCCGGACGCGGGGCCATGGCCTTCATGGCGATGGCGGCGAGAACGGAGGGGATCGAACGCGTGGGTGTTCGCTCCGTCGGCGGAATCACGGCTCCCCTGATCGCCGACGTGATGATCGCGACCACGGTCTGGCCGGCGTGCGGCCTCTGCCCGGTCAGAATCTCGTAGAGCATTCCACCCAGCAGGAATACGTCGGTCCGCTCGCCGATCTGGGGCTCAATGCGCAGCGCCTGCTCAGGACTCATATAGGCGGGGGTTCCCGTCGAGGCATTTCCCGGAGAGGAGGTCTTCAGCAGCGCGGGCTGCTCACCCCGGGGCCGGTAGCGTGCGATTCCCCAATCGACGACGTACACCTGCCCGAATGGCCCCAGCATGATGTTGTCCGGCTTCAAGTCCAGGTGGATCACGCCGCGACTATGGGCGAAGGCCACCGCGTCGCACACCTTGACGAAGATCGACAGCACGGAGTCGAGAACGTCGGATGGCCAGGGCGGGGGTGGGAGGGTCCGCAGGTAAGTGCTGAGCGAACGGCCCTCGATCAGCTTCATCACCAGGGAGAGCGCTCCATCGGGCGCTTTGGCGAGGCGATACACGGGAGCGATGTTCGGGTGATCGATCAGGGCGGTGATTCGCGCTTCGTCGATGAATCGCTGCACCAGGGACTGGCGGTTGCTGAGCGAGGGCAGCATGACCTTGATCGCGACCAGTCGCTGCAGGTCATCATCGAAAGCCCGCCGCACCGCGCCCATGCCCCCCCGGCCGACCTCGCCGCGATCGAGATAGGGAGCCGGGAGGCTGAGGGTAAGCGACTGCCGCCCGGCCTCCTTGTCGACCTGGGTCTCCACGAAGATCTGGGTCTTCGCGTTCTCCACCTCTTCATGCTCGGCCGCGAGCGTGCGGGCCAGCTCTTCGACCTCCTGAGGATCGGTCTCATGAGGGGGCTTGGCAGCGGTCACGGGTGAAGTGTAGTCGCAGGCGTGGTTGTGATCTACTTCCTGGCGTCATGCGCCCCACCGACCTTCGCGGCATCCTCAGATACGTGCCCCAGTTCCGGGAGAAGGCCTTCGTGGTGGCCATCGACGGAATGATCGTCGAGGACGAGAACTTCCCCAACCTCTTGATGGATGTGGCCGTCCTCTGGTCCTTGAATGTGCGCGTGGTTCTGGTGCACGGAGCGGCCGCCCAGATTCAAGCTCTCGCGAAGAGGAACGATGCCTCGCCTTCCGATCTGGAGGGGTCGGGGGTCACCAATGCCGAAACCCTGCAGTTGGCCCTCACCGCCGCGAACCGTCTCACCCATGAACTTCTTGAGGGTTTGAGCGCCGCCGATCTGCGAGGGGCCAGCACGAATGCCGTCATCGCCCACCCATTGGGAATCCTTCGCGGCGTCGATCACCTTCATACGGGTCGGGTCGAACGTATCGACACGGAGTTCATTCACAAGCTCATGGCGAGCGGGATCGTGCCAGTGATCCCGCCGCTCGGCATGGACGGGGATGGCCACTCCTACCGCGTCAACTCCGACTCCGTGGCCCTCGAAGTGGCGAAGGCCCTGGGCGCGGTGAAGCTCATCTTCGTCACCGCCGCAGATGGTTTGAGCCTCAACGGGTCGTTGGTTCGGCAGGTCTCGGTGGATGAACTGGAAAAAGCCCTTCACGAGGGCGCCATCGGCCCGGCCGAAGTGTCGAAGGCGCGCCACGCCGTCGCCGCCTGTCACGCGGGAGTGCCGCGTGTTCATGTCATCAACGGCCAGGTCGACGAAGGCCTGCTGGCCGAAATATTCTCCAACGAGGGCGTGGGCACGCTCGTCTACGCGAACGACTATCGGCAGATCCGGCGGGCCCGGAAACGCGACCTGCGCAGCCTTCAGCAGTTGATCCGGGCCTCGGTGGAGAGCGAGGAACTTCTGCCTCGCACCCGTGCTGCCATCGAGAAACAGCTGGACGACTACTACATTTTCGAAGTCGACAAGAATCCGGTCGCCTGCGTGGCCCTGCACCAGTATCCTGAAACCCAGCAAGGGGAGCTCGCCTGTCTGTGCGTTCGGGTCGGGCACGACAACCAGGGTGTGGGCAGGAGGATGGTCCAGTTCGTCGAGGACCGCGCGCGTGAGTCGGGCCTCAAGTCGCTCCTGGCTCTCTCGACCCAGGCCTTCAACTTCTTCCAGTCGAAGGGCGGGTTCTCAGAAGGCAAGCCGGACGACCTGCCCCAAAGCCGTCGCAAGCGTTACGAAGAGAGCGGCCGCCGGTCGAAGGTTCTGGTGAAGTCGTTGGCGCCGGAAGCTGCCGCTTCGAAGGTCCGCGCCAGCTGACCAGGGGCTCGACCTCGCAGTGACGGAAAGGGAATGAAATGGGCGCCCGTCATCGCGAAGGCCTCGTCGTTCTGCGTGGCCTGAGGCGATCTCGCCGTCGGTGGCCTCACCGTCCATGGTCCGCGACGATCACGTCATTGACGGCGGTCAATTCCCCGGTGGTCGCCCGGGCGGAGTCACCGGCTTCATCTTGAACTCCCTCGGCGGCTCCGTCCCAAGCAGGTGCCGCACGAAGTAATCCCAGCGACGCCGCATGACGTAGGGGCCGTCGGCCCCGTAGCCGTGCGGCTGGTAGGGCAGAAGGATCAGATCGAAATCCTTGTTGGCCTTGATCAGAGCGTCCATCACCAGGTACGTGTTCTGGGGCGGCACGTTGTTGTCCATCATCCCGTGCATGAGCAGCAGATGGCCCTTGAGATCCTTGGCGGATCGCTGATTGGCCTCCACGTCGTAGCTGTCCGGCGCGTCGCCTTCGCCCGTTACCAGCAAGCCCTGATAACGCTCGCCCCAATCGTCCTCGTACACGCGCTGGTCGTGGTTGCCCGACTCGGAAATGCCCACCTTGAAGAAGTCGGGATAGCGGAACATCGCGTCGGCGCTGATGAAGCCGCCGCCCGA
>JAENWE010000245.1 GCA_016650185.1 Vicinamibacteria bacterium
AGCTCTGCGTTGCGCAACCTCGCAATATTCCCGATATTCCTTCGGTTCCGCGCCTTGATCTGACGAAAAATCTCTCGCTTGCGACGCGACCGGACTTTCACCACGGGCTGCTAGAGTCTGATTGAGACGAATGCCCCGCCCCTTCATCGTCGGCAACTGGAAGATGCACAAGACGTTGTCGGAAGCGCGCGACCTCGCGATCACGGTGCGCGACGGCCTCTCCACCTCCAGCGATATCGATGTGGCCTTGGCCCCCCCGTTCACCGTGATCGGCTCGTTGCACGAGGTCTTGAAAGGGTCCTCGGTGAGTCTCGCCGCCCAGACCATGCACGAGGCGGCGAAGGGCGCCTTCACCGGCGAGATTTCTCCCCTGATGCTCAAAGACGTGGGCTGCACCTACGTCATCCTGGGCCATTCCGAACGCCGCCACATCTTCGGCGAGACCGATCAAGCAGTCATGAAGAAAGCCCGGGCCGCTCTCGATCACGCCCTGATCCCGATTCTGTGCGTAGGCGAAACGCTTCAGGAACGGGAGACCTCGAGGACCTTCGACGTCGTGGACAGGCAGACCGAACATGCCCTTCGTCACGTGACCCCGGAAGAAGCCTCGCGCTCCGTCCTGGCCTACGAACCGGTCTGGGCCATCGGCACGGGCCGGACCGCATCTCCGGAGCAGGCGCAGGAAGTGCACACCTTCCTGCGAAAGGCGGTGGCCCGGTCTCACGGGGACAGTGTGGCTCGAGTTATCCGGATCCTCTACGGGGGCAGTGTCAAACCGGACAATGCCGCGAGTCTTATCGCGGAGCCGGACGTGGACGGAGCCCTCGTCGGCGGCGCCTGCCTCGATGCGCCGTCCTTCCTGGCCATTGTCGCGGCATGCAGACCTTAGCCCTCGGCTGAGCGCGCCAAGTTCGATATACTCTCCCTCTTTCGACCACTCACGAGGTTCCCCGAAAGGCAATCCTCGTCGAAGCCAGAACGTTTCGAACCGACTGCATCCGAGGGCTTGAGGCAACAACGCGATGACCGTTCTCTACTACATTGTTCTGATCCTGCACCTGATTGCGTGCTTTTTCCTGATCGCCGTGGTCCTGCTGCAACAGGGCAAGGGACAGGATTTGGCCAGCGCCTTCGGCGGCGGCGGGACCCAGGCCGCCTTCGGTCCGCGAGGCTCCGTGACCCTGCTTTCCCGGGTCACCACCGGCCTCGCGGTGGTGTTCATGATCACCAGCATCTCTTTGTCCATCCTCAAACAGAAAGAGTCCTCGCTCCTGGACACCATTCCGGCCGCGGCCTCGCCGACCCCGGCCGCGGCCCCCACCGACATGCTGGGTCTGCCCGCGGTCCCCGTCGCGTCTCCCTCAGCCACCTTGCCCGGCGGGACGGCGTCGCCCGAAGCGTCGAGTCCCGCCTCTCGGCCTGCCGTCGCACCGGCCGCCACCGGGCAACCAGACACGAGCGCCACGCCGAAGCAGTGACGGCAGGGCGACCACCCTCTCACCCAACCCTACGAAGACGACGTGGACAGCGGTCCGTCGGATCCGCAAACTCTGATCAACCGCCCGGCGCGAGTCGGGCGTGTTCGACCATAAGACATCGGTCGTAGATTACGGTTCGGCCCGCGCGCGCCAGATCGGCGATCGCGCCCTCGTGAACGCAGTCCAGTTGAAACCAGACCGGTGCGTCCGGATGCGCCGCCCTCAGGATGTCGTCCACGACCTCCGGTAGGTCCTCTGACCGCCTGAAGACGTTGATCAGATCGACCGGCGGTTCGGCCTCGCTCACCGTTCGGAACACGCGGGCGCCCAGGATCCTGTCCTCGCGCGGATAGACCGGAATGATTTCGTAGCCCGCGCGCTGCATGTAGGCGGAGACGCGGTGGGAGTCACGATGAGGCTTGGGAGAAAGGCCCACCACCGCGATTCGGCGGACTCGTTGAAGCAGGTTCTTGAGCTGCTCATCGCCTGGATTGGCGGGAAGGCTCCGGGTCATCCTGGATCCCCCTATTCGACGAAAGTCACCTTGTTGATTTCACGAAGGCTGGTGGTGCCATCGAATACTTTGTCGATGGCCCCCTCGCGCAACGTCCGCATGCCAAACCCTCGGGCCTTCTTCTTGATCTCCCCCACCGGCCTCCGCTCGAGAATGAGCTGCCGTACGTCATCATGGAGTTCCAGCAACTCACCCACCGCCCGTCGTCCCATGAAGCCGCTGGCGGCGCAGGCTTCGCAGGAGCCGCGGTCATAGACCACGTGTCCCAGGAATCTGGCCGGATCGATGCCGGCCGCCCGCCACTCGGCCTCCGAGATCGTCACGACCTGCCGGCACGAGCTGCACAGAACGCGGACCAGACGCTGGGCCAGCACCAGGGTCAGAGCCGAGACAAAGTTGTAGGGGTCGACGCCCATGTGCAGAAACCGGCCGATCACGTCGAAAACATTGTTGGCGTGAACGGTGGTAAAAACCAGATGCCCGGTGAGGGCGGCCTGCACGGCGATCTGAGCGGTCTCCGGGTCACGAACCTCCCCCACCATGATCTTGTCGGGATCGTGACGAAGAATGGACCTCAGGCCGCGCGCGAAACTCAGTCCCTTCTTCTCGTTGACCGGCACCTGGGTGATGGCGGCAATCTGATACTCGACCGGATCCTCGATGGTGATGATCTTCTCTTCGGAACTCGCGATCTCGTTGAGCGCGGCGTAGAGAGTGGTCGTCTTCCCGCTGCCGGTGGGGCCGGTGACGAGGATCATTCCGTAGGGCTCGGCCACGTACTTGCGGACCGTGGCCAACTGGGCGTCATCGAAGCCCAGCGCCTGCAGTCTCAGTTCCTGAAACTCCTTCGACAAGGATTCCCGATCCAGGATGCGGATGACCACGTCCTCGCCATGAATCGAGGGCATGACGGAAACCCGGAAGTCGATGGTGCGCGATGAGACGCGAAGCCGGAACCTGCCATCCTGAGGGATCCGTCGCTCGGCGATGTCCAGTTCCGCCATCACCTTGATACGCGACACGATGGTCTCCGCATGCCGTTTCTCCACCGGAGAGGTCGCCTCGTACAGGGCGCCGTCGATCCGAAATTTCGCGAGCACCGCGCGATCCTTGGATTCGATATGAATATCCGAGGCGCGTCGCTCGATGGCGCCAAGCAACAAGGAATCGACCAGACGGACGATGGGGCTCTCCGAGGCCAGAGTCTCCAGGTCGACGATCTTTCCATCATCCTCAGAGACGAGTTCGAGACCGGTACCAAGGTCCTCCCGCGCCCGATCGAGCAGTGTCTCTCCACCTCGCTTGCGCCTCAAACCCTCAGACACATCCTGAGCGGTGGCCACCACCGCATCGATGGGCCGGCCCAGAGCGAACTCGGCTTCCGAGATTCGCTCCAGGGAGAGCGGCGGAGCGAAGGCGAGGACCAGTCGAGCGCCCGATCGTCCACAAGGGACACAGGAAAACCGAACCAGGGTCTCGATGTTCAGTCCTTCCCATAGGGTCGGGTCCTGCGTGTCGTGGTCAATGGAGACGAAAGGGAGGCGCAGGGCCTGAGCATGCTGAACAGCGTTGTCTTTGGGTGACTCCAGGGGCGTCATGTTCTCTACTCTAATCGGGCCCTCGCGGTAAGGACGTGCAGTCGATCCGGTGAATGGGCCGCTTCACCGAACGGCCAGGCATCGAGGAGCAGGGAGGCCGGCAATGGGGCGCCCGAGGTTCAATTCAGCGCGGAGAGAGCATTCGCTCGCGCACCAGCCCCAGCAGATCCTGGAATCCGCCGAGAAACTGGCTCAAGGTATGCACGCTGGCGCCGAACGACGCGAAGGAGGCGGGCGTGAGGGCGCGCTCTTCGTAGGCCAGTTCGAAGTCTCCGAAGTGGCGCTTCAGCGCGGTCACGATCTGCGGGTTCACCGGGCGGTCCAGGGTGTCCTCCACTTCGAGATCCGAGGCCTCAAACTGCTTCCACCAGGCGTAGGGGATGGTCTGGATGACCCCGGGGCCGATCAGCTGGGACCAATGCAAATGGTGGCGATAGGCGGCGGAGAGGAGGGTGGACCGGAAGCCGCGCTGCTTGAAGATCCCATGAGTCCGCTTGAAAACCGCGATGCCGGCCCATCCCAGGTACCCAGGATCAATGGTGATCCGCTCCCTCACCATCACCCGTTGAAGAAGGTCGTCGAGCCGGCCGACCATCAGGGTCGCGTAGGGATGAAGCTGCGTCATATCGGCGCCGCTTTTCTGGGCGCGGTCCAATCCACGCTCGAACGCCTCGGCTACCGCGACCGCCTGAGATACGGTGAAGCTGACCGTGGCGTTTACATTGATACCGGACGCCACCAATTCTTCGGCGGCCTGAACACCGGCCGCGGTCGAAGGCACCTTGATGGCAATGTTCGGGGCCAGGGCGGCGAGCGCGCGTCCCTGGTCAACCATACGCGCAGCGTTGGCGTGGAATTTCGGGCTCACCTGCATGGAGAGAAACCCTTGCCTCCCCTTGGTCTGACCATGGACGGGGGCGAGGATGGCGGCCGCCTGCCTCCCCATCTCCTCGATCAACCGCCAGGCGATTTCATCCTCAGTGGCCGTCTCGTCGGCCCCGATGATCGCGTCGAGCGCGGGAGTCCAGGCGGCAGGATCCAACTTGATCGCCGAGTGGACGATCACCGGGTTCGACGTGGCCCCGGTTGCTCCATGGTCCACCGCGTCCTTGAGCTCGTTCAAAGCGCAGGAGTCATTCCAGAACTCGACCCCGCGGAGAATGGTGAGCCGCATCCGGCTGGGTTGGGTCATGGCGTAAACCTCCTTGGGCAGTTCGGGCCGCGCTCAGGGTTGAATCATTTCCGTCAGGCGTCGGCGCGCATCCTGAAGTGGATAGTCGATACCGAGCAGAAGACCAAGAGTGGGAGCGATAATGGCGACAGGGCAAATCGCCCTTCGTGAATCGAGACGCAATATCGAACCCCGGCCACCCAGACCAAGGGCCCCTGGCTGATGCGTTGGATGGAGGACGGTCACGGCGCGCCGCCTACCATGACGGCGCGCCGATATTGTTCCAGACAGCGGCTAAAACGTGAGGCGCAGCGACACCTGCATCAGCCGCGGATCCCCGCCCAGGGAACTGATCGAACCGAACGTCGCGGCGCTTGAGATGTTGCGCTCCGGCAGGCCAAAGTTGACGCGATTGAAGGCGTTGAAGACGTCCCAGCGCAGGACCGCGCCGATCCGGGATGAAACCTCGATGCGGCGTTGCAGGCTGAAGTCGACGCTCTTGTAATTCGGCCCTATCAGTCCGTTCCGCTTTTCGTTGCCGAACGTGCCCGAGGTGACGGCTACGAACGCCGCCTTGTTGAACCACTCGTCCACGGTTTCCGGTCCCTTGGAATCTCCCACCTGATCAGGAAGGCCGGTGCCGCTCGTTCCCACGTTGTTGCCGCTCTGGTTGACGGTGAAAGGACGCCCACTGCGCGCGGTGAAGATGCCGGACAATGTCCAACCTCCGAAGATCGACGCGGCCGCGCCTTCCCGTGCGAACTTCTTCCCCTTGCCGAAAGGCAACTCGACCACGTAGTTGATGGCCAGACGGTGCCTGACGTCGTAGTCGCTCGGGCCGTACCACGCCGAAATATCCCTCGAGTTCTGCGGGAAGGAGTTCGAACCCTGGGTCGACAGATGTTCGGACGTGTTGTCCTGCGAGTCGGCCAGTGTGTAGGACACGCCGACGCTGTACCCGTTCGAGAACCGCTTTTCCAGACCCACATCGACGCCCTTGTATTCGGATTCGCCGTCCTGACTCCGATACTCAATGAAACCGAAATTTGGGTACGGCAAAGCGCCGAGGGCATTGTTTCCGGCGGCGTTCGGAAGCGGCTGGTTGAGGTTCACCAGTCTTCCCAGATTGGTGCCCTTCGTGTAGACGCCGTCGACGGTCAAAACGAAGCCAGTGCGCAGTTCACGCTGGAAGCCGATACTTCCCTGGCTCACCGTGGTCTTGGGCGCGTCATTGGAGACGGCGCGCAGACGATTGGTGCGTAGTCCGCCCACGGCCGGGTCGAGGTTGGGAGTCACCAGGAAACTGGAGGGAATCCCTTGCTGCAGGAAGAAGACTGGCGAACCGGAGGTTCTGGTCACCGTTGAGTTGGTGAGTTGGGGCAGGTTCAGGGCCAATTGGTCCTCGCTGCCAATTCGGTCGAAGAGGTTGTAGAAGATGCCCCAACCTCCGCGCAAGACCGTCTTTTCATTCAGGGTGTAGACCACACCGACCCTCGGCGCGAAGTTGTTCTTATCGGGTTTGACCAGGCCGCGATCCGCCAGGGATCCGCCCTTGGCGAAGACCAGGCTGCCTCCGCCGGCGGGATCGAAATTCGTCTGAAGGTCGCGCGCCTCGAGCGCCGGCGTGATGAAGTCATAGCGCAGGCCGAGGTTCAGAGACAGCTTCGAGTTCACCTTCCAATCATCCTGGACATAGAACATCGAAGCCCAGTGGCGTTGCTCCGCCACGAACACATTCGAAAGCTGGAAGTCGGCCACGTATCCGAGGAGGTAGTCGCCCATCGAATTTCCGGTAAAGCTGTTTCGGAAGCGCATCTGGCCGCGACCGGCGGGGATGTCGTAATAGTCGTTGCTCATGGGCGCAATGATGTCGACTCCAGCCTTGAGAGCGTGGCTGCCCTTCAGCCAGGAAAGGCTGTCGATGAACTCGAACTGCTTCGTGTGCTGGAATTTCGGCAGAAAGTCGGGGGAACCAAGCCGGCCAAGGCCCGAGCCGCCAAAAAACCCGTCGACTACAATGCCCGGGAACCCGCCCGCGACGACCGGATTGGTGATCGAGTTGGGGATGGTTGCGGCCGGCGGGGGCGCAAGTCCGAAGGCCTGGTGAACCGCGTCGGAATCGGACTTCGACCAGGAGAAGCGGAACTCATTGACCATGCTGGGCGAGAGGATATGAGTCCAGCCGACGACCAACGCATTGGTCTTGATCTTCTGATTGCCGAAGCCCGAAGTGCCGGTTCCATCAATGACGCCGCCGAACGCGCCCGGGATCTGCCGATCGCGGTTGGAATAGATGTAGCGCGCGAACACGCTGTTGTTCGAATTGGCTTTGTAGTCGAGCCGGCCGAGGATTCGATCGGAGTTGTCGAGCAGATCGGCCTGGCGGAAAAAGTTGTTGGCGCCGGGTTGATTGGGTAGAGGAACCAAGGCCATGATCGCCGCCGCGTACGGATCGATCCGGCTCGCCGGAATCACTCCTCCAGGAAAGGCGACGCCGGTGAGAGGGTCGCGCACCCCTGGCAAAATGCCCGCGCGTTCCGCCTCCGTGGGGACCCGGGTGATGCGGCTGACGCCGCGCGTGATCCTGGTCCCTTCGTAGTCGACGAAGAAGAAGGCCTTGTCCTTGATGAGCGGACCGCCCAGGTTTCCGCCGAACTGATTCTGGTCGTTCGCAGGCTTCGGCTGCCCGGCTCGCTTCGAAAAGAAATCGTTGGTATCCATCTTCTCGTTGCGGAAGAAGTCGTAGACCGTTCCATGGACTTCGTTGGTGCCCGACTTGGTCGAGACGCTGATGGCGGCGCCCGGACTGCGGCCGTATTCCGCCGAATAGGGACTGGTCACGACCTTGAACTCCTGGATGGAGTCAACCGAGGGACGCGAGACCTGCGAGGTCAATTCCTGCACGTTGGTCGAGACGCTGTTGTTGTCGACGCCGTCCAGAAGGAAGTTGTTTTGGAGCGATCGCGCGCCATGGACGTTGACGCCGCCGGTGCGCCCGAACGAGGTGCCGCCTCCCTGCTCGGTAAACCGGTCGCCCTGAACACCCGGCACCAGGGCGAGGAGATCGTCCCAGTTCCGGATGGCCAGAGGAAGCTTCGCCACGGAGTTCTGGTCAATGACGGAGCCCAGGCTCGCATCTTCGGTATTGAGGGGGCGCCGCGCGCCTTCAACGACGACGGTCTCGGTCAGGCCTCCCACTCCCAGCGTCAGATCCAGGCGTCCGCGCTGGCCGACGTCGAGGATGAGGGACTGCACGGACTTGGCGAGGCCGGGCGCCTCCGCTTCGACGAGGTACTGGCCAGACCCCAGGTTCACCACGAGATACGCGCCGTTGCTGGCGGTCGTCGCTTTCGAGGCCACATTGGTCGCGATATTCGTGACCGTGACCGAAGCGCCGGCCAGCACGCCGCCCGAGGCGTCCTTGACCGTGCCGTAGAGCGTGGCGCGGTCGATCTGGGCGTGGGTTGCTGGCGCGAAACACAGAATCGCCATCACCGCACTAAGAACTCGCTTCATAAAATCTCCTCTGGAAGTGGGTTGATCGGAACGATCATCGCAAAGCGCGGTGACCAATCCGTTACCGCGTATGACGAGTTGGCGGCAAGATACGCCCAGTCCGTTCCGGCTGTCAACTGAGGCCTCGGGACGCTATTGACAGGTATTGGAACGTTCCAGGCGACGCGCCGAATCAGTCCAGACGGCGACCGGTCTCCGCGCTGAAGAGAAGCGCTCTCTCAGACGAGATAGAGAAGAACGCCAGGCCGCCGGGTCGGGCCTGAAACTCAGATGAGGCCCGGGCCACCACGCGACTACCCTCGATCAGGAGAGTCACGATGGTCTCGTTTCCCAAGGGCTCAACCAGGAGGATCTCCCCCTCGGTCCGCCCAGCCCCACCCTGGTCGAAAACCACGACATCCTCGGGTCGAACGCCAACCTCCAGACGGTCCAGCGTCGCGCCCCTCGCACGCGACCCCGGGAGGACGAGGGCCCCGCCGGCCACACGGAGAGAACCGTCGGCGTCGACGCCGGCCGGCCAGATATTGATGGGCGGACTCCCGAGGAAAGTCGCGACGAAGCGGGTCGCCGGACGTCGATAGAGTTCGAGCGGCGGCCCCACTTGTTCGATGGTCCCATCGCGCAGGAGGGCGATCCGGTCCCCCAGCGTCATGGCTTCACCCTGATCGTGGGTGACATAAACCGTAGTGGTTCGGAGCTCCTGTTGCAGTCGCCGAAGCTCGGTGCGGGTCTGTAGCCGGAGTTGGGCGTCCAGATTGGACAAAGGTTCGTCCATCAGATAGACGGCAGGATTCCGCACCAGCGCCCTGGCCAGAGCCACTCTTTGTTGCTGGCCGCCCGAGAGCTGGCTCGGCCGGCGGCCCTCCAGACCGGCAAGATCCATGCGAGCGAGAGCGGCATTCACCCGGCGGTCCAGTTCCACGGACGTCGTGCCTCTGGCGCGCAGGGGGAAGGCCACGTTCTCAAAAACGGAGAGGTGGGGGTACAGGGCATAGTTCTGGAACACCATGGCCACATCCCGATCCGCTGGCTTCACCAACGCGACATCCCGGTCGCCGACGAGAATGCGTCCCGTGTCGGCGTCTTCGAGGCCGGCGAGGAGGCGCAACAGCGTGGTCTTCCCACAACCCGAAGGTCCGAGGAGAACCAGGCACTCTCCCGACTGGATGTCGAGATCGATCTCGCGCAGGGCGCGGTGTGCCCCGAATTGCTTGCCGACTTTCTCGAAGCGGACTCTCATTCTGGCTCTTCTGGCTCCGGTGATCGGTCGCGACTCTATACTCCCGGCCACTTGAAATGAGCACGCTCTGGTTCCGCGCCTCGCTCCTCGGTGCCCTGGCCTGCTCCTCCGTGCTGTCAGCTCCGCGGGAAGGGCGGGCGCTCAAACAGGAGTCTTTCACCCTGAAGGAGCGGGCGGAGGTGCTCGCCACCCTCACCGCGACCTGCCCGGGCTGTGACTGGGGCGTCGCCGGTCACGAGGCGGCTCTGCTTCGACTTGACGTGGACGGGCGCTACTCCCAACATCTGTTTCTCACCCGCGGCGAATCAGAGACCGAGTACCGGGTTCTCCTGGGATCATTCCCGGCCGGGCCGCATCTTCTGACCGTGACCTCTGATGTCGGAGGCTCGGCCAAGTTCGCAAAAGGCTCCATATCCCACGTCGCGTTCCACGCGATCACGCCGGGCGAACCGGAGTTCCAGGCCATGGCTCTGGCCCCCATCCTGTATGCCCGTCCCAACACGGTCGGTCACTTCACCGATGCGCCCCTGATCAT